>JANOJN010000189.1:0-8818 GCA_031418775.1 Acidimicrobiia bacterium | reverse complement strand
TCATGGCCTCGAGGACGATAACGGCCTGACCGGCCTCGACGGCCTGTCCGACCTCGACGAGCACCTTGACCACGGTGCCCTGCATCGGCACGGTCACCGCTCCCGATCCGCCACCTGCCGGGCCGGCGGCGGCTGCGGCGCGCTTCGGTTTGGCGGCGGACGCTCCTGAGCTCGACCCGACGAACGAGGGCGCGAGATCGGGGACCCATGCCTTGACCGAGAACCGCTTGCCATTGACCTCGACGTCCATGTCGCGTCGAACGCGGGGAACATCCCCCTCGACGACCGGCGCGGCAACCTCGTCACCCTTCGACGAGGTGAGGTTGCTCAGATCAAGGGTGTCCTCGACCCATTTCGTCGAATGCTTCGCATCGCGGAAGTCGGGATGGCGCAGGATCGCCAGGTCGGCCGGGATCGTTGTGTGGATGCCGGTGATCCGGGTCTCCTCGAGCGCTCGGATCGTGCGGGCGATTGCCGTGTCGCGATCCTTGCCCCAGACGACAAGCTTGCCGACGAGGTTGTCGTAGTACTGGCTGATGGCGTCACCGGGCTCGTAGCCGGCATCGACGCGCACGCCAAAGCCATCGGGACGCACGAACGTCGTGATCGGGCCGGGGGAGGGCAGGAACTTGCCGCCGGCGGGATTCTCGGCGTTCAGACGAACTTCGATCGCATGGCCGCGCCGCGACGCGTTGACCTTCTCCTGAGTCCACGGGAGCTTCTCGCCGCTCGCCGCAAGGATCATCCACTCCACGAGGTCGATGCCGGTAATCATCTCGGTGACCGGATGCTCGACCTGCAGACGCGTGTTCATCTCGAGGAAGAAGAACTGCCCCTCCTGGTAGATGAACTCGACCGTGCCGGCGCTGAAGTACCCGACGGCCTTGGCCAGCTTGACCGATGCGGCTCCCATGGCCTGGCGGAGTTCTTCGGAGAAATCCGGGGCCGGCGTCTCCTCGATGAGCTTCTGATGACGACGCTGCGCCGAGCAGTCGCGCTCACCGATCCACAGCACATTGCCGTGCTGATCGCCGACGATCTGCATCTCGACGTGACGTGGCCACGTCAGGTAACGCTCAATGTAGGCCTCGTCCCGGCCGAACGCCGATTTGGCTTCGCGCTGCGACGCGGAAAGCTGCGCCTCGACCTCGGACTCAGCCCGCACGACCTTCATGCCGCGACCACCCCCGCCGTAGGCCGCCTTGATCACGATCGGATAGCCGAACTCCTTGCCGAAGGCCTTGATCTCGTCGGGTCCGGTGAGAAACTCCATGGTGCCCGGCACCATTGCCACGCCGGCGGCCTCGGCCGCCTTCCGGGAGGAAACCTTGTCGCCCATGATCTCGATGGCGTGGGGCGGCGGACCGATGAACGCCACCCCCCGGTCGGTGATGGCCCGGGCGAACTCCGCGTTCTCACTGAAGAAGCCGTAGCCCGGATGGACGCCATCAGCGCCCGACTTCTCGATGGCATCGAGGATGGCCGCGGTGTTCAGGTAGGACTCGGCGCTCGTGTTCCCCCCGAGCGCATAGGCCTCGTCGGCCAGCCGCACATGGAGGGCATTTCGATCGGCATCGGAGTACACCGCCACCGTCTTGATGCCCATCTCACGAGCGGTACGAATGACGCGGACGGCAATTTCGCCGCGGTTGGCGATCAGGATCTTCTTCAGCATGAGGCGGACATTCTCGTCGACGCCCGAGCGCACTGCCACACGAGCTAGCGCTTCCTCTTCTCCGTGGTCGTTGGGGCCGCCGTCGTGGAGGCGACGTCGGGCGAAGATGTGATCGTCGGCAGCACCACAGAACGGGGACAGGTCCTGACGGCATGGCGCGTGACGGCGGTCAGGGCATCGCCGATCTTGGGGATGAGCGCCTCCAGGGCAGCTGACTGCTTGGCGTTGTTCAGCGGCTTGTCGGCCATGGCGAGGGTCGTCGTGAAGTAGTCCGCCATCACCTTGACCTGGGTTCGGAGGTCCTTCGGGGCCAGATCGACGAGCGCCCGATACCGTTCCGCCTGCAGACGGAGTACTGCGGTGCCGGTCAGGCCGGTGCTTCGCACTGCTCGGACTCGGGACCATCCCTCGCAGAACGACTTGGCCGGAGGTTCCGCCGTCGTGGTCGCCTTTGGTGCCTTGGTGGTCTTGGTGGCGCCATCGGCGGTGAGCGGTGCAGCCAGGGGCCACAGGCAGATCGCTGCACCAACCGTGAGGGCCGTCAGCACGCGGAAAAACCCGGGCCGTAGGCACGCACCGACGATCGTGCGTGCATGCGGCCCGGGCTCCCCGGAGACCGCGCTCAGGCGTCGAGGTCGATGCCGCAGTTCTTCTTCGCCCACGCCGTGACCTTGTCGCCCGAGACCGAGAACGACTTGTCGTTGGTGATCTTGTCCATGTCCTTCTGCAGCGCCGGGAGCTTCTTCGCCATCTCGGACGCCTTGAGGCTCAGCATCTTGTTGCTCAGATCGGCAACGTTGCCGATCCCCTTGGTCATCTTCACCCAATCCGCTTTGACCGCCGAAGGTGCTTTGCCCTCGATCTTCTTCATCGAGTCGGCGACGTCCTTGAGGATCTTGACCGTCGCGGACGGGTCGGACGCCGCGGTGTCCATCTTGTTGATCTTCGCGGCGACGCCCTTCAGCGATGTGCACCACTTCTCCGCGGCCGAAGCCGGCGAAGCGCTGAGCACCGGCGCCGCAACGGCAACCAGCAGGGAGGTGGTGAGGAGGATGGAGCGAATGCGCACGGGAGAGCCTTCCGGGAAGCGATGGTGGGGAACGGCCAGCTGACACGTTTCCGTGTGCGTACCGTCGGTGAAGGGAGCAGAAACGCCAAAGCTAGCCACGTTCGGTGGTGTCACGAGGTGAACGGCGTACCTTCATGCATCGTCGGCAGTTCGGCAACACGACCTGAGCGCTAACCTGCCCGCCCATGAAGGGGATCATCCTGGCCGGCGGCAGCGGCACCCGGCTCCATCCGATCACCCGGGTCGTCTCCAAACAGTTGCTGCCGGTGTACGACAAGCCGATGATCTACTACCCGCTCTCGGTGCTCATGCTTGCCGGCATCCGGGAGGTCATGATCATCTCCACCCCGCACGACCTACCCAGTTTCGAACGGCTGCTCGGGGACGGCACGGCGATCGGGATGTCGTTCGTCTACGCCGAGCAGGCCCAGCCGAACGGCCTCGCCGAAGCCTTTCGCATCGGGGCCGAATTCGTCGACGGCGGGCCGTCGTGTCTCGTGCTCGGCGACAACATCTTCTACGGTGATCGCCTCCCCGAAATCCTCGTCGCCGCCCGCACCCAGGTGGAGACCTCCGGTGGCTGCGCCCTGTTCGGCTATCGCGTCACGGATCCGGAGCGGTACGGCGTGGCCGAAGTCGGTCCCGACGCGAGGATCGTGAGCATCGAGGAGAAGCCGGAATCGCCAAAGAGCGACCTCGCCGTTACTGGCCTCTATTTCTACGATGCCGACGTCGTCGCGATCGCTGCGGACCTCCAGCCGTCATCGCGCGGTGAGCTCGAGATCACCGACGTGAATCGCCACTACGTCGACGCCGGAACCGCCCACCTGCAGAAGCTCGGCCGCGGGATGGCCTGGCTCGATACCGGCACCAACGATTCGCTCCTGGAGGCGGCGAAGTTCGTCTCTGTTCTCGAACGACGTCAGGGTGTGCAGATCGCCTGCATCGAGGAGATTGCCTTCGAACAGGGCTGGATCAGCCTCGATGAGCTGACCGTGATCGCCGCCGAGCACGGCAAGTCGAACTACGGGGCGTACCTCCGCAGGATCGCCGCCGACGCGCAGCGATAGAGGGGCGGCTCTGTTGAAGATCCTCGTGACCGGGGGCAACGGTCAACTCGGCACCGAGCTCGGGTTCGTGCTCGGCGCGGCCGGCGACGATGCGCTGATCGCGTCGAGTGCCGAACTCGACGTCACCGATCGAGACCTCGTTCATCAGGTGCTCGGCGCAGTTCGACCGGACATCGTCATCCACTGCGGTGCGTGGACCAACGTCGACGGCTGCGAGCTCGACCCCCAACGCGCCTTTGCGGTGAACGCGCTCGGAAGCCGCCACGTCGCCGAAGCGTCGGCACGCGTCGGGGCACATGTGGTCTACCTCTCGTCCGACTACGTCTTCGACGGCCGGGGCACCGGGCCGCACGGCGGGGGCGCCTACACCGAATGGGACCAACCCAATCCGGTCAGCCACTACGGACGCTCCAAGCTCGGCGGTGAGCTCGAGATGCAGCGCATCCTCGGGGCGCACGCCACCATTGTCCGGGCGAGTTGGGTGGTCGGACGCTTCGGGAGCAACTTCGTCAAGACCATGATTCGACTGGCCAGCGACCCGGCGCAAGAGCGGGTCACGGTTGTCGACGATCAACGCGGCTGCCCGACCTTCACCGCCGACCTCGCTCCCATGCTCCGCCGTATCGCCGTCGGCCGTCTTCCGGGGACCTTCCACCTGACCAACGCCGGCCCGGTCACGTGGTTCGAGTTCGCCCAGGCGATCTTCTCCGCCGCCGGAAAAGATCCCGAACGGGTCGTGGCCATTCCCACATCGGAACTCCTTCCCGCCCGGGCGGCGTCGCGACCAGCCGTTTCCGTGCTCGACAACGCCGCCCTTCGCGGCTACGGCCTGGGAGAGATGCCGGATTGGCAGTCTTCGCTCCAGGGCGCGGTCGACGCGCTCCGGTGAGTGACGCCGCCGAATCGACGGGCAGGACCGACGTCGTTGTCGTCACGTACGAGTCGGAACGCTGGATCGACGGATGCCTCGCCTCCTTGGTCGACCAGCCCGGTGTCGGGCAGATCGTCGTCGTCGACAACGCTTCCACTGACGCGACCGGGTCCATGGTGGCGCAGCACGCCGGGCGTGGTGTCCAGTGGCTCGCGCTGGGCGTCAACCGCGGGTTCGGTTCGGCGGCGAACCGGGGGGTTGCATCCACGTTGTCGGCCGCGGTGCTCATCCTCAATCCCGATCTGATCGTCGGGCCGGGCGCGGTGCAGACCCTTCGCTCGCGCCTCCTCACGGACGCCCACCTCGCCATCGTTGGACCGGCCGTCACGGACCTCGCGGGCGTTCCGTACCCGTCGGCGCGTTCGTTCCCGAACCTCGTCGACGCCGCGGGCCATGCCTTCGCTGGCCTTTTCTGGCGCGACAACCCCTGGTCCGGGCGCTACCTGCAGCCGAAGCGGATCGACTGGGTCTCCGGTACCGCCATGCTCGTTCGTCGCGACGCCTTCGAGTCCGTCGGGGGCTTCGACGAGTCGTATTTCATGTACGTGGAAGACGTCGACCTCTGTTGGAGGCTCACACGCGCCGGCTGGTCGGTGGACGTCGAGGACGCAGCCGTGGTCCGTCATGGCGTGGGAGGGTCGAGCGGACGCGCGCCGTACCGCATGATCGCCGCCCACCATCGGTCGCTCTGGCGCTTCGCCCGCCGTTCTGCGACCTCCACCCAGCGCCTCGCCCTGCCGATCGTGGCCGTCGGGCTCGCCCTCCGGGCGGGACTGGTGGCCCTGCAGCATCGGCGGACCGGGCGGCCGCCCGCAGCCCGCTGACAGCGTTCGCTCTTGGTCGTCGGCCGGTGCCACTAACCTCTACTCCCCGTGAGCAAGCCGTCGAACATCCAGGCGCCGACCAACAAGAAGATCGCGAAGGCTGCCAAGGCCGGTGGTTCTCGCGCTCGGTCCCGCGTCAACGTCTCCTGGAGCTACTGGGGTGCTGTCGTTGGCATCTGCGTCGTCGGTACTGCGCTGGTCGTCGGCTCGATCATCGGCAAGTCGATCGCCGAGACTGCGCCCTTCGCGGCGTCGACCTCCGAGAAGGTTGCGAAGGCGAACAAAGAGGTCCAGCGCCTGCTCGATCAGAAGAAGCCTGATGCGAAGAAACTCGCCGCAGCCACGACGAAGCGTGACGACCTGCTGGCGGACACGCACTGGCATTCCGCCTACGGCATCTACAAGTGCGACGCCTACCTCGGCAAGACCGCGAATGGGAAGTACGTGGCCGAGATCGACGGCACGCTGCTCCCCGACCCCGCAGGCATTCACGCCCACGACGACGGCCTCATGCACATCCATCCGTTCCTCAAGCGGGCGTCCGGCAAGAAGGCCCAGCTCAGCCTGTTCCTCGATGCGGTCAACTCCAAGATCTCGTCCAAGCAGATCTCGTATCCGGGAGTCGACGGAAAGACCGTGACTTTCGACGTCGACAAGATGACGTGCGGAAAGGACAAGAAGAAGCCCGAGATCAGCGTCTACCTGTGGCGCAACATCAAGAATCCCGGCCGAGTCGAGCGCTACACCAGCGACTTCGGACGCATCCCGCTCGTGAAGGACGGCGCCTACGCTTTCGCCATCACGGCCCCGGGATCGAAGACCCCTGCCGTTCCGCCGTCGGAGAAAGCGCTCGAAGCTCCGGCCGACCTTCCGCAGGCGGTACCGACGACCGTCCCGGCCGGCGGCGCGCCGACGTCGACCGTGGCTCCTGCGTCGACTGCGGCACCCGCGTCGACTGCGGCGCCGACGACGACCAAAGGCTGAGCCGATGCGGGCGGTCGTCCTCGTCGGCGGCGAAGGCACCCGGCTTCGGCCCCTGACTCTGACCCGGCCGAAGCCGATGCTCCCGGTTGGGGGCGTCGCGATGCTGACCCGCAAGCTCGCGCACCTTGCCGAGCACGGGGTCACCGAAGCCGTCCTCTCGCTCGGGTACCGACCCGACGCCTTCATGGCCGCGTTCCCGAGCGGCGAAGCGGCCGGCGTCCGACTGCTCTACGCCGTCGAGCCATCGCCGCTCGACACCGCCGGGGCCATACGCTTCGCCGCCGCCGAGGCGGGATTCCTCGATGGGGGTAGCGAGCCGATCATTGCCGTCAACGGCGACGTGCTCACGACCCTCGACCTCACGGCCCAGGTCGCGTTCCACCGCTCCGTCGGCGCACGCGCCACCATCGCGCTGACCCGGGTCGACGACCCGAGTGCGTTCGGCGTCGTCCCGTGCAATCCTGACGGCCGGGTCATCGCGTTCGTGGAGAAGCCCAAACGCGAGGACGCTCCCACCGACTGGATCAACGCGGGCACCTACGTGCTCGACCCGTCGGTGATCACCGCCATCGCCACCGAAACGCGGATCTCGATCGAACGGGTCGTGTTTCCCGAGCTCGTTGCCGAAGGCACGCTCTACGCCGTCCATGCCGACGTCCCGTGGATCGATGCCGGCATTCCATCCACCTACCTGCAGGCGAACCTCGAAGCGATCGACGCGACCGGCCCGTGGAACGCGTCGTCTCCATCCGGCATCGTGCATCCGTCAGCCCGGATTTCGCCCGGTGCCACGGTCGAGCGCAGCGTCGTCGGCGCCGGCTGCGTGATCGCTCACGGCGCTGTCGTCCGACGCAGCGTCCTCCTCGACGGCGCCACCGTCGAGGCCGGCGCGACCGTTGAGGATTCCATGCTCGGCGAGGGCGCCCGAATCGGTGAGGGTGCCGTGCTACGGGCGTTGAGCGTGGTCGGCGACGGAGCCGTCGTGCGCGCCGGCGACGAATTCGTCGGCGCCAAGATTCCTTGCTGACGTGGGCCCCCCGATCCACACCCGCGCATGATCGCGGCCATCGCCGGCGGCGTCGGCGCTGCGCGGATGCTCCGAGGGCTCATCACGGCCGTTGATCCGCGGACGCTGTCGGTTGTCGTCAACACCGGCGACGACACCAGGTTCCACGGATTGCACATCTCGCCGGACGTTGACACAGTCGTGTACACGACGTCCGGGGCGATCGACCCCGATCGCGGCTGGGGCCTGGCCGGAGAGACCTGGACTGCCATGGCGGCGCTGGCCCGCTACGCATCGTTCGGCGCCGTCGACTGGTTCAACCTCGGCGACCGTGACCTCGCCACGCACCTCTGGCGAACGGGTCGGCTCGCCGAGGGAGCTTCGCTCACCGAGGTCACCGCCGACCTGGCGTCGGCATGGGGACTCACCTTCCGGCTTCTCCCGATGAGCGACGATCCGGTCTCCACCGTCGTCGACACGGCCGACGGTCCACTGGCGTTCCAGGAGTACTTCGTCCGACACAAGCATTCCGTCCCGGTTGCCGGTGTCCGCTTCATGGGCATCGGGTCCGCCCGTCCGGGTCCGTCCGTACTGGCGACGCTCGAGGGCGCCGAGGCGATCATTGTGTGCCCGTCCAACCCCATCGTGTCGATCGGCCCGGTCCTTGCCGTCGACGGTGTCCGGGCGTTGCTGGAGCGACGACGCGACCGGGTTGTCGCCGTTTCGCCCATCGTCGCCGGGGCGGCATTGAAGGGACCGGCCGACCGGATGCTCACCGAGCTGGGGCACGAGGCGTCGGTGGTCGGCGTCGCCCGGCTCTACGCCCCGTTCTGCTCCGTTCTCGTCATCGATCACGCCGACGCCGACAGCGCCGCCGCCGTCGAAGCCTGTGGCGTCCGCGTCGTGGTGACCGACACCATCATGCGAACCCCGGACGTCGCCGCGACCCTTTCGCGCACCGCCCTCTCCGCCCTCGGCTGATCCGCTGGCCCGCCGGGAGAGAGGTTGCCCCAATCGCTGGGGGTAGAACACCTCCCAACGCTGCTCGGAGGTGTTCTACCCCCATATCTGGGGGCAACCTCTCTCCCAGTGTCACGGCTGATGTGGTTCCCCGCCGGTTCGCGTGGCAAGACTGGGAGGGTGACGCCGAGCCGCATCGAACTCCTTCCCATCGCCGGGATCCCCGAGGTCCGTCCGGGCGACGTGCTCGCCGAACAGATCATCGCCGCCGCCGACCCGGAGCCGGGCCTTCGCAACGG
>JANOJN010000188.1:0-5463 GCA_031418775.1 Acidimicrobiia bacterium | reverse complement strand
GCACCCCGCATGCGGGCGAGTTGGAGCACGGACAGTTCGTCGCTGATTCGATCGATCTCCTCGGTGCCCACCGCATCGAGCACGGCGTGCGCTCGTTCGAGGTGCCTGGCCTCGTCGAGCGACTTGCCGAGGAGCGGATCTGCCTCGACGTGTGCCCCACGTCGAACCTGATGCTCTCTGTCTTCCCGACTCTGGACGATCACTCGCTGCCGGCCCTTCTCGACGCCGGTGTGCCGTGCTCGGTGAACGCCGACGATCCACTGCTCTTCGGCCCAGGTCTGCTCGACGAGTATCAGCTGTGCCGCGACCAGCTCGGTTTCGACGATGCCCGCATGGCCCACATCGCCCGCTGCTCGATCGAGTTCAGCGGTGCATCCGAAGCCGTGAAGGCATCCGCGCTGGCCGGTATCGACAGCTGGCTCGCCGCGTAAGTGGACCCCCTCGGGTGGCGTGATCGCTGAGTCGGGCGGCTCGTGCCGCGTGCACGGCTCGGGCCGAAGGAGCGGATCGAACCGGCACTGCAGCGGCTTGCGGGGCTCGGGTTATGTGCGGCCCCGCACGCCAGTTCAACGGGAGTCCCCTACCGTTTGCCCCTCGCCCGGGCCAGCAAGACCGGGTGGCCTGTTCGCTCTCGATGAATCTCATTCCGGCTGGTCGAAACGCACACGTCGCGCTCGACGCCCAAGCCGGCCGCCGCAAATCTCCTCGCACCCTGGGGTTGATATCGGGTGCTAGTTGTCTGACGATGGCACACTTCGATTTGCGGTTCTCGAATGTGTAGCGGCTCGACCCCGGGCGGACCAGCGCGACAACTGGGCCATCAAATCCTTCGCCTCTGATATGGTGATATCACCATGTCCACACATCAGTTGCCCATTCGGCTCCCCGACGACGTCTACCTCGCTCTCAAGGCGCATGCGACCTACGCGGAGCGATCGATGAACGACATCACCGTCGAGGCGCTCCGCCATCACCTCGGCGACTCGAACCGTCGGATCGAAATCGACGCGGCTGCAGACCGCGTCCGACGCAAGTACCGCAAAGCCCTCGACAAGCTCGCTGAATAGATGAGCATCAGATACCTCGACGTCGACGAAGTCCTCCACTTGCACCAGATCGAAGTCGGCCCCAACGTCGGCCTTCGTGACAAGAACCTGCTCGAAGCCGCGGTCGAACGACCTCGACAAAGCGCCTTCGGTGAAGACGCCTACCCAACACTCGCTTCGAAGGCCGCAGCCCTCCTCGAGTCACTCGCCCGCAATCATCCGTTCGTGGACGGCAACAAGCGGATTGCCGTGCTCGCGTCATTCGTGTTTCTCGAGCTCAACGGCCACGCTGTCGAGACCTCCAACGACGACGTCGTGTCTACCGTCTTGGACCTCGTCACCAGCGACATCGATTTCGCCGCCCTCGTTGTGCGCATCGAGCGGTGGACCACGTCGAGTGGGGCTCCTTAAGTCGGCTCCGCACGGCTCGGGCCGGTATGGGTGGTCGGCGCCGCAATGGTGCCATGCCGAGGTTGGTATCTCAGTCGCTCCGGGGGCGACTGAGATACCAATCACCTCGCAGCCGTAAGGCGCCGGAGCGCACAAGAATCCCCTATCGGCGAAGCCCGATGCGGCGGGCGACGTCGCGTGCGCGTGCCGCCGCTTCGCGGAGGATTTCGCGTTCGTCGAACGCAGTGATCTCCCGGTTGCGCATCACCCACGACCCGTCGCACATGACCGAGTGCACGTTCGCCGACGTACATGAGGTGACAAGCGCGCTTACGAGGTCGTGTGCCGTCGCCATCGTCGGCGTGAGCGGGTCGATGAGGACGAGGTCCGCGAGGTTGCCGATCCGCAACGTCCCCAGTTCACCGCCCATGCCCAACGCCTGGGCCCCCCAGGCCGTGGCCATGTTCAGCACCGTCGACGAGGGGAACGCCGCCGGATCACTTCGGAGTGCCTTCTGCACCATCGACGCGGCCCACATCTCGTCGAGGATGCTCATGCGGTTGTTCGAGGGCGCACCGTCGGTTCCGAGGCCGACGAGGCAGCCGGCATCGACGAGGTCGGCGATGCGGGGAAATCCGAGAATGCGGAGGTTTGACGCGACGTTGTGCGAGACCGCAGATCCGGACTCGGCGAGCAACCGGCGTTCCTCGGCATCGATCCAAACCGCATGCGCGCCGAGGAACCCCGGGCCGAGCACGCCGAGGCGATGCAAGTGACGGACCGTTGTCGTGCCTCGTGTCTCCTGCACATGCGCGTTCTCTTCCGGCACCTCGGCGATGTGCATCTGCAGCGGCCGACCTGCCTCTTTCGCAAGGGCAGCGGTTTGCTCGATGAGCTCGTCGGAGCAGTTGAAGATCGTGCGCAGCGTCCACGAGAATCGGACGCGCCCTCGCGCAGTCCCATCGAGCCGGCCGTACAGATCCTCCTGACGGGCGAGCATCTCCTTGGTCGACGGGGTCCAACCATCAGGCAACCCGATTCCCGAGTCCATCGCGCTGGCGGCAACGAAGGCCCGGATTCCCGACCGCGCAATCCCTGCGGCCATGGCGTCGACGTGTTGCCCACCGGGATCAGCGAGAAGGGTCACCCCATTGCGGATCTGCTCCGCTGCACACGCCAACGCCGAAATCTCGGAGTCGGCGGGCGTGAGCGCCGCTTCGTAGGGCCAGATCCGGTCTCGTAGCCAGGTGAGGAGGTCGACATCGTCGGCCAGGCCCCGCCCGAGTTGCTGGCTGGTGTGGGCGTGGGTGTTGACGAATGCCGGGATACAGAGGAACTCCGTCGCGTCGATCTCCTCGTCGACGGGTTCTGCTGTCGGGATGGAACCGACGTGGGTGATCCGATTGCCGGTGACCTCGACGACCCCGCCCTCGATGCTCTCCGTCGCGCTCACCACGACCAGCGCGGCACGTATACGTCGACGGGCAGGTTTGGCGTCGGTGACCATGGCGCAACGCTATTGCCCTGCGTCGCCCAACGGGCGCGGGTTCGCTTTCGGCACGATGAACACTTCGTTCGTTCTCCACCCTGCCGGGTCAACGGCGCACGGCAAGCACCGTGCGGGTCTCGAACAGCTTCTCCGCCCACCGCCGTTTGTAGTCGATGTCCATGCCGAGGTCGTACGTCCTCAACTGCTCTGCACACATGCGTTGTACCTCGTGCCACTGCAGAAGGTTGCCGATGCCGAGGTCCCGGCACTCCTCGACGTAGGAGATCTGCAGTCCCCGGTAGGTGTCACCGAGCACGCCCCCGAGGATGAAGCCGACATCCCGAGCGTTGCCGTGATCATCGAGGGTCTGGGCGAACACGCATCGAAGCGCGCTCGTCGCTCCGAAGTCGCGGACGAGGCGCGCATACAGCGCCGCCATTTCCGGGCTCTCGATGCCTGAGCCTTCGAGTCCCTTCCAGCTCCGGAGTTCAACGGTGTGCAGGCGCGAGATCGTCCTTGCGGAGTCGTGCCCATCGTCGACCGCGAACGTGATCCCTCGATTCGCCGAACGTCGCTCGCCCTGGCGGATGTTGCGTCGGTGTTCGCGAGAACGACGAGCCAGGTAACCGTCGATCCCCCCTTCGAGGGAGGCCCGGCACCGGGTTCGTGAGTCGCCGGCGTAAAGGGACACATGGCGCCCGAACGAGTTGATCACCGCCCGATCGAGCGCTTCGCCCTCAACCATGCCGCTCAGTGCGCATACCTTCCACGACGGGTCGGCGATGAGCCGGTCGGCGATGTGGGAGGTCACCGATTCGGTGTCGCCCGTCTCGCAGACGATCGGGGAGCCGAACCCCCACACGCGGTCGAGCGGCACGAGTGCCGGAGTTCCGTCTGCGGAAGTCATCCGGCCGAAGACGCCGATACCCGCGTCGTCGGCGAGCCAGACCATCTCGTCGTCCTCGGACGCGAAGGAGTCGTGGACCGCCAAACCCCAACCCGGCCGTGAGCACCACGCGTCGATGCCGATCGCCGCTCCGTGTGCGGCAAGCGCTTCCCACCGACCGAGGAGGCCGGGATCGAGTGGGTCATACGGCTCCATCAGGTTCCAGTCTCGTGGTTGTACAGACGGAACGGGAACCAGCGGAAGGTGGCCGGTCGTCGGAGTTGATCATGGACACACCGGTGTCCGCTCCGAGAGGACACGAGATGATCACCATGCTCACGCGACGACCCGATTCCCTGGCTTCGATTCCCGGAGGCGGCAGTGCCCGACGGGTGGTGCTGTCCGCAGGTGTCGTCCTCGCTCTTCTCGCCGGGGTGGGCGCCTGCAGCAGCGACTCGGCGTCGCCCGTGGCGACGGGGCGGTCGTCGAATGATCGACCCGTCGACCTCGCCGTTCAGGAGCAATTCGCCGCCGAGACCGAAGCTGCATCCACGGGCGGAGTCCTGCAAAAGACGGCTGCGGCGCCCATTTCGACTGCCGATGGCTCGTCGGGGACTGGCGCGACGACGGGCATCGGATCGTTCCCAGTCGACCGCAAGATCATCGCCACGGCGGACGTATCGATACGAACGAAGAACGTCTCGACCGCCGCGGCGACGTTGCGGGCGTCCGTTTCGACGGCGGGGGGCTACGTCGAGACCGAGCAGGCGGTGACGGCACCGATCCCGTTCGATGAGAACGGCGAGGCTGTCTCCAGTCCGGTCAAGACCTCGTCGATCACCATGCGGCTCCGCGTCCCCACCGCCCGCTTCGACAGCTTGCTCAAGCGGCTTGACACGCTCGGCGTGGTCACGAACCGCAGCGTCGGCGCCCAGGACGTCACATCGGAAGTCGTCGACGTCGATAGCCGCATCATCAGCGCCAAGGCGAGCATCGCCCGGATGCAGGTGCTCTACGAGAAGGCCCAGTCGATCGCCGACGTCGCGGCGATCGAGGGCGAGCTCTCCCGTCGGCAGGCCGACCTCGAGTCACTCCTTGCCCGGCAGAAGCAGCTTGCCGATCAGACCTCTCTGGCCACGATCGGGGTGACGTTGTTCGACGACTCCCTGCCGCAGCCGGCCGGACCGAAGACCGGGGTCGCGAAGGCGTTCGACGATGCACTCGAAACGTTCGGGAACGCCCTGCGCAACATCCTCGTGGCGGCGGCAGCCGTGCTCCCGTTCCTTGTCCTCGGACTCCTTTTCGGCTTCCCGCTCTACCGAATCCTGCGGCGTCGATCGGTCCGGCAAGCCTCGTCGAACGCGGCTGTCGGGACAGCGCCAGTGGCACCGGTCGCGACGTCGACATCGACGTCGACCGAGGGCTCCTGAGCTGGCGACACGCAGACCCCGGTCGTCGTCTCTCTGGCGTCCGGGGCCGGCAACCGATTGTGTGGTCGATTGGCGACTTGTGTGGCTGGATGCGTACGTCGCCAACTCGACAACGTGGCGCCAACCAACCACAACACCGCTGCGGGCCGACACGGGGGTCGACTCGGTAGGGTGCTGGGATGTCATCTTCTGCCCCTTCGCCGTCCGCCGAGTTTGCCGGAA
>JANOJN010000187.1:0-47292 GCA_031418775.1 Acidimicrobiia bacterium | reverse complement strand
CGTCTGGGGCTGGGCGACGTGGTCGCGCGTGTGGAGCCACTACGACCGCAACGCCCGTTCGTGGAGTGAGCGCGAAACCCGCGATCGTGTCCGTGCGCTCGTTCATGACGACTCCGAGTACCGATTCTGGAACGCTGCCTTTTCGGCAATACGCGGTGGATACGACACCTGGGACCATCAGCTGGCTCTGACCTTCTTCGACTCCGGGCTGCTCAGCGCGGTTCCGGCCTCGAACTTGGTATCGAACGTCGGGTTCGGGCCTGAAGGCACCCACACCATCGGGACGAGCTCGCTTGATCAGCTCCCGGCGGAGCCCCTCACGTTTCCGCTGGTGCACCCTCTCGTGGTGGCTGCGAACCGGGCGTTCGATGCCGATGTCGCCCGAAGTCAGTACCGGCTTTCCCGCTTCGCCGCGGCAAAGCGCCGCGGTCAACGAATCCGGTCTTCGGCGGGACGGTAGATCATGATCCAGTCATCTCCCGTCTCGGCTCCTGACCCGACCTCCGAACAAGTTGTTTGCCCTCTCTGCGAACACGGCGGTGACGTTGTTCAGCGGACCACGGTGTTGGGCCGCCACGATGCCGCCCTCATTCGCTGCTCGCACTGTCGCACCTGCTGGTTCGACCAACCCGGTTGGCTCGGCGAGGCGTACGAAACGACGCTCACCACCGGTGACATCGGGTTGATCTCGCGCAACACGTTCGTCCTCAAGGCGGTTGTTCTCTACCTGCGTATGTGCCGACCCGGATTCTGTGAGCCGATCTTGGACTTCGGCGCGGGAACCGGCATTCTCGTTCGATCGCTGCGAGACGCGGGGTATGACGCGCGGTACTTCGACCACTACGGCGGAAACCATTTCGCGAAGGGTCACGATGGGACGCTCGACGAGAGGTATGGCCTCGTGACGGCGGTGGAAGTACTCGAGCATGTCGTCGAATTGGAGAAGACGCTCCACGCCCTCCTCTCGTGTTCGACGGAGCTCCTCTTCACGACCACGCTTATCGATCCCGAGACGCCTGCAGCTGAGGCATGGCCTTACTACGGGCTCGACCACGGACAGCACGTCATGTTTCTGAGTCGATCAGGGCTCGAGCATTTCGCCCGTTCCAGGGGAATGTGGTTCGCGACCTCCGGAGATCTTCACCTCATCACGCCGAGCAGACGAAGGGCTCGCCTCTTCGGAGCGGCGATGGGCATCCACGCCCTGCGTGTACGCCTGCGCTTTCGGAGTCGTCGATCGCTCCTCTGGACCGACGTCGACGGATACACCCGATCGCTTTCGCCAATCGGCCAGAGCAGCTCGACCGCTCCTTCCGCTGGTTGATTCCGGGCGTGCCGGGCGCGCCAAGTGCGTCGCAGGCAACGGGCCAGCGCGACGCGCGTTCCGGCTAGGCCGCGTCGGGTCGGTGGATCACTCGGGACAGCCCGAGGAACTGCCTGCCTTCGGGGAAGAGAAGTGGGAACACCAACGCCGCGGCGGCATAAGCGATGGCCGTGGCGATGGCGGCGCCGCGAGCGCCATGATGGGGAATGAGCCAGGCGTTCAGTGCGACGTTGATCACTGCTCCGCCGGCGGTGCAGATGAGCGTGAGATGCCCTCGATTCGTCACTAGGAACCACGATTCGCGCATCACCCCGACGAACACGCCGAGGCACGAGAAGACATGGATCTGCAAGACAGCGCCGGACGCGGCGAAGCCACTTCCGAACGCCGTTCGCAGCACCAACGGCCCGATGTACCACGTTGCCGCGATGAAGGCGAGGGCGAATCCGGCAAGGGCTGCGGTCAGCCGGTGGACCGCCCTCAATGCGTCCGTGGGTTCTTTGGCGAAGGTGGCGAGGAGCTTCGGGGCAGCGGCACCGGCGACTGCCACCGGGATGAAGTACGCCAACTCCGACAGCCGGGTCGCCGCGCCGTACACACCGACTTCATGAGCGGTGCTCCATCGCTTCAGGAGCACGACATCGATCCGCATGTAGACGATCACGAACAGACCCGAGGCGAGAAACGGGAAGCCCTCACGGACCAGCTCCCCGTACGTCCGCCAACTGGCTCGTGACTCGTGGACCGGCCGGTGGCTTTCCTCACGTCGAAGACTTGCTGCGGTCAGGCCCCAGAGCACGGCCGGCTCGATCAGTGTCGCCGCGACGAACGCGGGCAGCGAAGGGTGGACAACAACAACGGCGACCCGGGCGACTGCTCCGGCCACGAAGGCGATGAGCCGCGCCCGGCCGACAGCAGCGGACCCTCGGGTGAATTGCAGCAGGATGACGAACGTCTCGGCCAGCCCGAGTACGAGACCAAGACCGGCGATCACGAGACCGACCCGGATGTCTTGACCGGCGCCGGCCATCGCAGCAGCCGCGATCGCGCACGCGCCGACGAACGAGCTGCCGATTCGCACCACCACGATGGCGCGGAGCGTCGACTGCCGTGACTCTGACCCGGTGGCGATGCGGCGCTGGAGAACCTGGTCGAGGCCGAGTCCGGCCGCGGTGGTCGCGATGGCGAACAACGACCAGATGTAGGTGAAGGCGCCGAATCGCTCCGGTCCGAGCCGTCGGACGACGATCGCAGTGACGAGGAAGCCCAGGATGAGACGGATGCCGCTCTCGGCAACCTTGAGCACGATCTCGGAGATGAGCTTCGAGCGCTCGCTGCCATCTCGCGCTCGGACCGCGGTGGCCGATGCCTGCTGCCGCCATCTCTTCGGCGCCGGGAGGCGTGCTTCGAGCATGGACAAGAACATCGACCGGGTTGCGTGTCGACTTGAACAGGGTGAGCGCGTCGTCACCGGGCCCGCGGACCTCAAGTCGACCAGGGAGCCTGCCGAATTATTGGTCATGACTGCGAGCCCGACTTCGCCGGACAACGAACGCGCCCCAGTGCCCGAGGCCGCGAACGGCGGGTCGACCATTCGGTTCGACTCGCAGGAATAGCGGATCACCGTGCCCGCCGTGAAACAGACCAGAAGCTATCTGAGCCACGCCCGGCGGCGTGCGTTCGAAGGGGTGGGCAGTGCACGGTTTTCCCGGCCATCGCTCAACGGGATCGATCTCAAGCTCAGCAAGTACCTCGACTACGAGGGCGGGTTCTTCATCGAGGCCGGAGCGAACGACGGCTTCACCCAGAGCAACACCTATCTGCTCGAACGTACGCGCGGTTGGGCGGGGCTGCTGATCGAGGCGATCCCGGAACTCTTCGAGAAATGCCGCCTCGAGCGCCGGGCGTCCGTCGTCCGCCATTGTGCGCTGGTAGCCGACGACCACGAGGAGTCGACGGTGGACATCCACTACGCGAACCTCATGTCGACGATTTCGGACGCCAGAAAGACACCCGAGGCGCTCGCCAGTCACATCGGTGACGGTCTTCGGGTCCAAGGCATCGAGGGATCGTACGTTGCGAAGGTTCCCGCTCGGACCCTCACCTCGATCCTCGACGAAGTAGCACCGGATCAGGCCATCGACTTCTTCTCGCTCGATGTCGAAGGCTACGAGCTCAACGTCCTTCGCGGCCTCGACTTCGACCGGTACGCCCCGCAGTACATCCTCGTCGAGGCGACGTACTTCGATGAAGTGAACGCGCACCTCGTCGGCAGGTACGAAGCGGTCGATCAGCTCTCCGTCCACGACTACCTGTATTGTCGGCGCTCCTCCGGAGGACCGGGTCGCGGGTAGGCGGTGAACTGGGCGAGGCAGGATCGGACGATCCGTCGATCAGCCCAGAGGCATCCGATGTCCCGCAAGGCTGAGCCGACAAACTGAGTTCGTGCGAAGACAGCTCGTCGTGAATCTGTCGGCCCTCATGGAGCGGCCGACCGGGTTGAGCGTCTATGCGCAGAACGTCGTTCCCCATCTCGAGGAGCTGGACCCGATCGTCTTGATCCGCGAGTCCCTGGCGGGCTCGTGGGCGGAGAGGCATCCAGGTCTGCGTCTGGAGCCGATCCGCAATGATCTGAGCGCGGACAGCGGGGCGAAGGGGCACGCTCGTCGACTCGGCTGGGTCGAGACCGTGCTGGCGAAACGGTTGTGCGCCCTCGCCGACCCGTTGCTGTTCTCTCCGGTCCCCGAGGCGCCGATCCTCCGACCCGTGCCGACGGTGGTGACGGTGTTCGACTTCATCCCGCGCCTGTTCTACCCGGCCTCGCATCCTCTACATCAGTACACCCGCCGTTACGTGCCCCGAGTGCTCCGACGGGCAACCCGCGTGATCAGCATCTCCGAGGCAACGGCAACAGACGCCGTCCGCTTCGGGAGGATCGATCGTTCGAAGATCGACGTGACGCCGCTCGCCTGCGACACCGGCCATTTCCGTCCGCTCGGGCTGGATCGCCGACCCTCGTTCTTGTACCTCGGTCGGTATGCGCCCTACAAGAACATCGAGTTTGCGCTGCGCGGCTTCGCCGAAGCGAGGCTTGACGGATTCGAGTTCTGCCTGGCCGGTCCGCCCGACTCCGGCTTTGATCAGATCATCAGGGAGTTCCGCGACCGCCGCGGGCTGGCGGTGCGGTTCATCCCGTATCCGTCGTATTCGGACCTTCCCAAGCTTCTCAACGAAGCAACGGCTCTGGTGTTTCCAAGCAAGTACGAGGGCTTCGGTCTTCCCATCCTCGAAGCCATGGCGTGTGGAACTCCGGTGGTGACGTCCGACGTCTCGGCGATGCCCGAGGTCGCCGGCGAGGCTGCCATCCTGATCGATCCCGACGATGCCGGCGCCATCGGTGCGGCGATGCGTGTGCTCGCCGAGCGCGGTGAGCGCTGGTCTGACCTGAGCGATCGAGGTCGCGTGCGGGCATCGGAATTCTCGTGGGAATCCACGGGCGCACGGACCGCAGCGGTGCTTCGATCACTTTGTCGGTAGTTCCCCGGGGGACCCTCAAGTGGACGACGAGACTGGACGATGGCCCACAATGCGTAGCGTCACGTCGACGATTCACCGTGTCCAATAGCCTGACGACGACCTCACTGCGAAGGAACATCCTTGCCCTCTCCTCACCTGTTTCGACGTGCCGTGAAGCGCGTCTTGGAGTTCGGCGGTCTCTCCGTGCATCGGCTCCCGCCGGTGGACCCCAAGAAGTCGCTCCTCGTTGACGGCGGAGCGCTGGTCGTCATCGATGTCGGAGCGAACGAGGGGCAGTACGGACGCTCGATCCGGCGGGCAGGGTTCTCCGGCCCGATCCTGTCCTTCGAACCGCAGTCGGCAGCTTTCGCGGAGCTCGAACGCAGGACGTCAAGGGATCAGCACTGGACCGCCCACCGATGCGCGCTCGGGGCGACGAACGGCGAAATCACGTTGAACATCGCCGGCAACTCTGAGAGCAGTTCGGTTCTCCCGATGCTCGATACGCACTCAGCAAACTCTCCGACCTCGGCGTACGTGGCCACCGAGCAGGTACCCCTGCGGCGCCTCGACGATGTGGTGAGCGAGGCCGGTGTCGACGGGCCGATGCACCTGAAGCTCGATGTGCAAGGGTTCGAGCTCGCCGTGCTTGACGGCGCGCCGCAGGCATTCGAAGCCGCTGTCTCGCTGGAGGTCGAAATGTCGTTTGTGCCGCTGTACAGCGGTCAGGCAACGTTCGACGGTCTCCTCGCCCGCCTCGGTGCCGCAGGATTCGAGTTCTACGACGTCGTACCCGGCTTCCGAGCGAAGAACGGACGTCTCCTGCAGATCGACGGTCTTTTCATACGGAGTACGTAGGCGCGCGCCCGAGGGCCGGCCCGCCGAACATGCACAGACCCTCAACTCTGAACCCGCAGGTGCCGATAGCAATCGGGTGCCTTCGTTTCCGAGTTCTGCGCCGCGCCCGGCGCTTTCCGTGGTGACCGTTTGCCGCAATGTCCGCAGCGATCTGGAGCAAACGGTGAACAGCGTGCTCGAGGCCGGCTTTGCCGACATGGAGTACCTCATCATCGACGGAGCATCGAACGACACAACGCGCGAGTACCTCGAGTCGCTCGATCACCCGGCCATCCGATTCGTCTCTGAACCAGACGACGGGATCGCCGACGCGATGAACAAGGGCATCGCACTGGCGAAAGGCACGTGGATCATGCACCTCCACGCCGGTGATCGCCTCCTGCCCGGAGTGCTCGCTGACGTCATGGTCCGGGTCCGAACCGAGGATGCCGACATTTACTGCAGTGCCATAGTGAAGAACGAGCAGTTCGGAGTTGTCCGTTATGACGCGGCGCCCGACCAGCTGGCAAGGGAGAGCTCGGTTCCCCATCCCGGTGTCATCGCTCGCACCGACGTCTGGCGGGCCCTGGGTGGATTCGATCCTGCGTACCGAAACGCCATGGACTACGACCTGTTCCTCAGGGCGAAGCGCTCCGGAAAGCGCTTCCGAGTGCTGGGCCAACCGATCGCCGTGATGGCATGGGGCGGCCAGTCGGAACGGTCGCTGTGGCGCACGCTCCACGAAACCCATCGGATCCGACGCACACTCCTGGCGTCGGGATTCGCTCGAACCCCGATGTTCCTTGTGCTGCTGTTCGTTCGTGGAACGGTCCGCTCGCAGCTCCAGCGGGTCGGTCTCCATGGCTTGGTCGCCTCGTACCGACGTCACTTCGCTCCTCAGAAGAAGGAGCCGGTGGCGGTGAACAATGTCGCGTCGCTCTAGCCACGGCCGAAGCTGATGCCCGTGCTCACCCGAAACGGAGGCATGCCCGAGTTCGCCGTGCCATCACCGTTGGAGAACGCGTCAACGCAACCGGCTGTCGCCTTCTCCGGTGAAGTGTTCCGTCTCCAACGCTTCGGTGGAGCGTCACGGATGGTCCTTGAACTGCACAGGAACCTACGGGCGTGCGCGGTTGCAACGTTCATCTCGTCGACGGGTTCGATCTCCACGATGACCGACGGGGAGGACTGCCTCAGCGACCGGTCCAGCTTCGGGTACCGCGGGCGCGGTGCGACCCACGTTGCGAACGCTGTCGGTCGTTTGGCCGACCGTGCACTCCTCGGTTCGTTGACAGCTCCGTGGATTGTGCACCGGTCGTACTTCGGCCCCCGCCTGCGAATCGACGTGCCGATCGCCGTCACGGTCTACGACATGATCGCCGAGCTGTACCCCGAGAGCTTTCCCAGGACGGATCCCACGCCCCGTCACAAGCGCGAATCGGTGCGCGAGGCGGCGCTCGTCTTTGCGATCTCGGAGACCACGAAGTCGGACCTCGTTCGCCTTCTGGACTGCGACCCGCGAAAGGTGCGTGTGCTTCCGCTCGGCGTGAACGCCCCGGTGGAAGAGGCAGAGCAGCAAACCGCCGAACGAGAGGGTTTGGGGGGCACGCCCTACGTGCTCTATGTCGGCCAGCGCGGCGGATACAAGAACTTCTCGACCCTCCTCGACGCGTTCCGGGCTCCGGCCCTGAAACACCTCGAGCTGATCTGCTTCGGCGGATCGCCTTTCTCGTCCGATGAAGTCGCACTTATCGAGCGCAGTTCCCTTGGTGGGAGGGTGAGGCATGTGGTCGGCGAAGATGTTTTGCTCGGCGCGTTCAATCGGTCCGCCAACTGCTTCGTGTACCCGTCCCGTTACGAAGGCTTCGGCATCCCTCCGCTCGAAGCCATGGTTCGAGGCTGCCCGGTAGTCGCGTCGACTGGTGGTTCGATACCGGAGGTCGTCGGCGCGGCCGCCGAACTCGTCGACCCTGATGACGCCGACGGTTTTGCCGGAGCGATCGCGCGCCTGCAGAACGACGACGTTCGACGTGGAGAACTCATCAAGGCCGGCTTTGTACGTGCGGCGCTGTACTCGTGGGACAAGACTGCGGACGTCGCGCTGTCCGCCTACCGCGAGCTGATCTAAGAGCCGTCGGCCACCTCGGATGCCCGCGCCCGTACGGCGTCGAGGTCGGTCAGCCGGCGCATGCCGGCATTCTGCTGGGCCATCCGGTTGTTCTTCGCGAACGTCGCCTCGTGGCGAGCGAGGAAGTCCCAATACATGGTGGTGAACGGGCATGCCGTCGGACCCGTCCGCTTCTTCGGGTCGTACGCGCAATCCTTGCAGTAGTCGCTCATCTTCGAGATATAGGCACCACCCGCGGCGTAGGGCTTCGTGGCCATGCGCCCGGCGTCGGCGTGGAGCGTCATGCCGATCACGTTCGGGACCATGACCCACTCGGCCGCATCGACGAATGACGCCCACATCCATTCCGTCATGGCCTGCGGATCGACGCCGGTGAGCAGGGCCCAGTTGCCGAGCACCATCAGGCGTTGGATGTGATGGGTGTACGCGTGGGCGTCGAGCTCGTCGATGGTCGTCGATACGCAGCGCATCTTCGTCGGCCCACCGAAGAAGGCCTGAGGTACCGGCCGAGTGGCGCCGAGCGAGTTCCAGTCCGCGAAGTCGGGCATCCAGGACCAGTAGAGACCCCAGACGTACTCCCGCCACCCGATGACCTGGCGGATGAATCCCTCAGCCGACGCAATCGGGATTCGACCGTCCCGATACGCGGCCAGCGCCGCTTCGACCACTGTCTCCGGACGGAGGAGGCCGAGGTTGAGTGACGAGCTCAAGAGCGTGTGGGCCAGGTGCCAGTTGCCGGCGAGCATGGCGTCTTCGTGAGGACCGAAATGAGGAAGGACCTCATCGATGACGCGTCGCAGTCGAGCTTGCGCCTGCGCGGTGGACGTGGGCCACAGGCCCGTCCATGGTGCGCCGAACGCGTGCGGGGCGTGGGTGTCAATAAGTGCGCGTACTTCATCGTCGATGTCGTCGAGAGGGAACGTCTCCGGCGTCGGCCACGCTCGGCCGTCCTTCGGTGGGGGCAGGCGATTCTCGTCGTCGTAGTTCCACCGACCACCCGTCGGCTCGCCGTCGGGCTCGATAAGTACATCGAGCCGCAAGCGCTGCCAGCGGTAGAAGTCCTCCATCTTCAAACGGCCCTTGCGCGTCGTCGTCCACGCGGCGAAGTCGTCGTAGCTGCACAGGAACTGATCGTTGGCGACGACCTCGTCACAGTTGGCTTCGACGAACGCTCGCCCGCGGAACGACATCGGCACCATCGCCCGGACGCTCGTCGGCGCGAACTCGCGTCGATGGCCGTCGAGACCTGCGGACTGGGTGGCGGCGATTCGCTCGTCGACCTCGAAGCCTTCGACGCGGAGTTCCCGGGCGAATCGGCGCATCGATGCGAGGACCACGTGGAGGCGTTGGCGATGCCAGCGTTTGGCACCGAGGTAGGAGGTACTTGTGACGAAGAGGACCCGCGTATCGTCGGGCGTGCAGCCTCGCAGCGACGCCACCTCGCGGTGGCACTGGTCGCCGAGGATCAGCACGGTTCGCATCGAGTCGACGCTACGGGGCCGCCACAGCTACCTCAGCGGCGTCGAGCGACGGTGCGGGACTACGCAGCGCGGTACCGGCCGGGTTCGGTCTCCACCACACCACCGTCTCGGAGCAGACGGTTGATGTGCATGGTCATAGAGCGCCGTTCCACGTTGTCGGCCCACACCAGCTCGACGCCGGGCCGGTAGATGAACCGGTGCGCGACGACCTCTTCGATCGTGCGCGGCTCCGCGAGGAACTGGAGCAGGCGCGCCTCGCGGGCACCGATCACCGCGCCGAACGCATCGACCTGGCGACGGAACTCCTCCGCGCCTTCGACGATGCCCTTGTGGTGGAACGTGACGTACCAGCGGGCCTCGATCTCACGGACGCGCGACAGCGAGCGCTCGAAGTCCTCGAGGTCGGACCAGTGATCGCCGTAGTACGGCCCGAAGGCGGACAGGTCGATGTCGGCGACGAACAGGACGCCCTCGGGCTCCACGAGGAACGCGCAGTGACCGCGGGTGTGGCCGGGCAGGTGGACGACCCCGACGCGGAGCCCGCCACCGAGATCGAAGGTGTGGCCGTCGTCGAAGCCGGACGCATCGAGCCGCGGCTCGTAGTTGAAGTTCTCCACCAGTTGGGGTGCCCACACCGCGGAGGCGGCCTCGTCCATGCCGTAAACCTCGACGAGTGCGTCGAGCGAGCGCAACGCTCCGACGTCGTGGTGGTGGGCGTGGAGCGCAGCATCGGGAAAGCGGTGGCACCCGGCAAGGTGGTCCTCGTGGGCATGGCTGACCAGCATCCGATCGACACGCGGTGCCGGGACGCCGCCTCGCTCCGAGATCGCCAGCGACGGATCGATGAGGAGCGTCTCCTCCGGCCCCTCGACGAGCAATGACGTGCCGTACGGGTACCGGCCGGCGTCGGTGCCGATCAGGGCGAGGACGTGACGGCCGGAGGTGCCGATGCGGAGGTCGGACTCGAGAGTTGGTTGCACCAGGTGATTCTGGCTCGGCGAGACTCGTCCCATGTTCCCCGTTGCCGCCAGCGCCCTGTCGACTACCGAAGCCGGCGGAGGAGGAATGGTCGCCAGGGTCGTGTCGCTCCGAGGCTTCGGTGGCCGTCGCACCGACGAAGCGGTGCTCGTCCTCGACGGAGTGATCACGGGGTCACTGCTCGGTGGCGCGGCGGACGGCCAGATCCTCGGCGCCTCCGCCGACGGCGTCGCAGTGCTGCTCGACGTCGCGATCGCCGACGATGTGGCGGTCGGGTGCGGCCTGGCGTGTGGAGGGCAGGTAACCGCGCTGCTCCAGCCGATTTCCCAGGTTCCGCAGTTGGCATGGCGGTCGCTGAGCACGAACGAACCCGTCGTGGTCGCCACCCTCGTCGGCGGCGATGACCTCGGTCGCTCGATCGCGGTCACGCCCGACGGCTCACTCGACGGCTCCCTCGGCGAGCCCTCGGTCACGCTCGAGGCGGTGCATGCGTGCCGCTCCCTGCTCGATCGGGCCAAGGACCTCTCGGCCACCGTGATGACCGAGGCCGGACCACTGCTCGTCACCCTGTTCCGTCCTCCGGCGCGCATCCTCGTCGTCGGCGAGGCGACCTTGGCCGACGCCATTGCCGCTCAGGGAGAGCTCCTCGGCTGGTCGACGACGGTTGTCGGCGAAGCTCTCGGCTCCGACGCGATCGCCGCGCAGAGCGGAGCGCTCGGCTCCGGCGATGCTCTCGTGGTGCTGTCCCACGACCTGCCCGTGTCCTGCGCGGCCATAGCCGCCGCCCTCGGTGGACGCTGCGGGTACATCGGCGCGCTCGGCTCGCGCCATACCCAGACAGCCCGCGCCGACGTGCTCCGGTCGGCCGGCGTCCCGGACGACGCCCTCGCCCGCGTCCACGGTCCCGTCGGTCTCGACCTCGGCTCGCGGACGCCGGAGGAGACTGCGCTGGCCATCACCGCCGAGATCGTCGCGACCCTGTCCGGCCGCAGCGCCGCCAGCCTGCGGTCGAGCACCGGCCCCATCAACGGCTGAGTCGTAGAGTTCCATCCATGACGTATGCCGATGGCCGCTTCATCCACGACGCCGATTCCCACATCATGGAGACGCCGGACTGGTTCGACCAGCATCTCGACCCGAAGTGGCGCGGCCGGACGGTACCGCTGAACATCCAGACCGTGGGGGGGAAAGAGGATTCGAACCTCGAGTGGTGTCGCACCGCGAATGCCGATCCCGACTTCCGGGCCGAGGATGCCTCACAGCTCATGCTCCGCAAGAACTGGGCGGGACTCGGTTCGTTCCTGGCGGAGGACCGTCCGGCGGCGCTCGACCTTCTCGGGTTCGCCAGCCAACTCGTGTTCAACACCTTCGCCTCGATCCCGCTCGCCATTGCCGAGCACGACGGCGATCCCGGTGTGCCGACAGCCATGGCCGATGCCCACAACCGCGCCATCACCGAGTTCTGCGCCGGTGACCGTCGGCTGCTCCCCGTCGGCTACGTCTCCCTCGCCGATCCCGTCGCCGCCGCGGCCACGGCGAGGAGCGCGATCGACATGGGCTGCGCGGCGCTCATGGTCGCCAGCGCCTGCCCGAAGGATCGCTCCCCGAGCCACGTCGACTTCGGGCCCGTGTGGGCGATGGCGCAGGACGCCGAGACACCTGTCGTCTTCCACGTCGGCGGTGGCGGCCAGCTCCTGTCGCCGAGCTATTTCGTCAACGGTCTCCCGCCGGTGCCGGACTTCCACGGAGGCGCCGAGAACTTCCGCTCGGTCGACTACATGGCGATCCCCTACCCGCCGATGCAGACCCTCTCCACGCTCATCTTCGACGGCGTGCTCGACCGTTTCCCACGGCTCAAGTGGGGTGTCATCGAACAGGGTGCGTCGTGGCTCCCCGGCTGGATGCGCAACCTCGACGCCGCGTTCGGCGCGTTCCGCAAGAACGAAGAGCGCCTGCAGAAGTTGTCGGCCAAGCCGAGTGAGATCGTCCGCCGCCAGGTCCGCGTCACGCCGTATCCCCACGAGGACACCGGCTGGATCGTCGCCAATGCCGGAGCGGAAACGTGCATGTTCTCGTCGGATTTCCCCCACGTGGAGGGCGGCCGCAATCCGCTGAAGCGCTTCGACGACGCGCTCGCCGGGGCCGACGACGCCACGAATCGGGCGTTCTACTCGGACAACTTCGCCGACCTGATGGGTGACGTCCTCGTTCGCCGCGGGATTCCGACCACAGCACAGTCGTTCGCGACCGCCCGCTGACCGGCCACCCGCGACCAACCCCTCATGTCGACTTCGCGTCCACCACACATCCTCTTTGCCACAGCTGAACTCGCCCCCCTTGTCCGCGTCGGCGGCCTGGCGGAGGCCGCCGGCGGACTGGTGCAGGCACTGCGGCGCGCCGGTGTGCGCGTCGACCTGGTCGTGCCCGACTACGGCGGTCCGGAGTCCCCCCGCCTCGGTGACGAGCAGGTCGAGGCCATCACCCTGCCCCTGTGGGCCGGCGAGGTCGGCTCGGCCCGCACGGGCATGCTCGAGGGCTACGGCGAGATCACGCTGGTCGATGTGCCCGGCATCCGGCGGTCGCACCCGTACGTGCCCCCGGGGGAATCCGACGGCTGGCCCGACAACGATCAGCGGTTCTTCGCGTTCTCCGCTGCGGTGGCGGCACTCGCGGCGACCCACCGGGTCGACGTCGTCCACCTGAACGACTGGCACACCGCGGCCGTCGTCGGCCTCCGGGCCGACGACGTCCCGACGGTGCTCTCGCTGCACAACCTCGCCTATCAGGGGTGGTGCGATCGCGGGTGGCTCGCCACGCTGCGCGCCGATCGTCGGGCGGCGTTCGACATCGGCGGGTCTTGCAATCCGCTCGGCGGGGCCATTGCGCTGGCCGACCGCGTCGTCGCGGTGAGTCCGCACTACGCCGACGAGATCCGCACCCCCGCCGACGGAGCGGGCCTCCACACGCTCCTGTCCGGGCGCAAGGACGCCCTCGTCGGCATCCTCAACGGCATCGACACCGAGGCATGGGATCCGGGGACCGATGCCTTCCTTCCCCAGCGATTCCGCCTGCGGACCGCGGCGTCGGCGAAGAAGGCGAACGGGCACGAGCTGCGGGCCGAGGTCGGCCTGCCGCCATCGGACGGGCCGCTCATCGCCATGGTCACCCGGCTCGTCGATCAGAAGGGCGTTGACATCGCCCTCGACGCCACGGTGGCCCTCCCGAGCCTCGATGCCCAGTTCGTCCTCCTCGGGGCCGGCGACCCGGCGCTCTCCGTCGCCGCCCGTACCGTGCAGCACTACATCCCCGAGCGTTTCCGGTTCGTCGAGGGCTTCGATCTCGGTCTTGCCCATCGCATGTTCGGGGCGAGCGACCTCTTCGTCATGCCGAGCCGGTTCGAGCCGTGCGGTCTCGCGCAGATGCAGGCCATGCGCTACGGCTCGCTCCCGGTCGTGACCGACGTCGGCGGACTCCACGACACGGTGATCGACGGCGATGCCCGACCCGACGATGGCACGGGTTTCGTCGCCCGCTCGCTCAACGCCGCCGGCATCGTCGATGCACTGCACCGCGCCGTGCGGGCGTGGAACGTGAAGGGCCGCCGGGCGACGCTCATCCGCAACGGTATGGCCATCGACTGGTCGTGGGACACCCCGGCCCAGGACTACGCCGAGCTGTACACGACCCTCCGCCGGTAGCCCGGGCCTCGCTGCCGGGCGGCCACCGAGCTGACCCGGGCCGGTTCAGCCGGGGTGCGAAGACGCCGATAGAGGACGGGATGACTGCGACGACCACCGCGGATGTGGAGCTCTCACGCGCTCCCGGCCGGGCCGCGGGTGACTCCGCCCGCCCGTCGACCCGGTTGACGGAATCGCTGGCGCTTGCCGTGGTCGGGGCGGCTCCGCTGTTCCTGGTCGTGTCCGGGGATCCGTCCACGTGGAAGCGCGGGGTGATCCTCCAGGTCGTCGACGTGTTCCTCATTGCGCTCGCCGCGTTCCGCCTCCGGGTGGTGTGGAAACGCGCCTTCGCCGACCGTCGTGGCGTCAGTGCCGGTCTTCTCACCCTTCTAGCCGCCCTGGTGGTCGCACTGGCGGCGCATCCTTCGTCGATGGGCGCGATGACCGCGCTGCGATTCGCCGGTGCAGTGTCGCTGGTCGACGTGATTGCCCACGCTCGGCCGCAGTGGCGCTCAACGGCAGCGCGGGTGTGGCTGGGCTGGACCGTGTTCGAGGCCGGCGGCGTCGTCGCCCAGAAGCTGCTCGGGCGGGCCATCGGTGTGCCCGGCGAGGTCGGCATCCCGTTCGAGACGCTGGGGTCGTTCACGGTCCCGACGGGCACGTCGTACGGTCCGCACCCGATCGCCGCCATGGGCCTCGTGACCATCGGCCTGGCCGTCTTCGGGACCCACCACCGACTGGTGACCCGGCCGTGGGCCATCGCCGGAGCGGCGGCCGGAGCGGTCATCGTCGGCGTCACCTGTGGGACGTCAGGGGCGCTCTCGCTCACGCTGGTGCTCATCGCCGGCGCCGTGCGGGCCGTCCGTCTCGCGCTCCGTCGCGCGGAACGGGTGCCGCTCCCGACGACGGTTGCGCCGGTGCTCATCGCCGTTGCGCTGGCGTTCGGCGTGGCCGCCGCGTTCTCGATCGACGGGTGGACGTTCAAGGCGGAGCGGTCCGCGACGACGGACGTCGTCGCCGCCTCGAACGGCCGGGCCGGGATGATCGATGAGGCAATTGCGATGATCCGCCGCTGGCCCGCCTTCGGCGTCGGACCGGGGCGGTTCCTGGCGACCCGTGACGCCCATCCCGAGATCAAGGCCCTCGCCTCGGAGGACCAGGCGGTGCACAACGTGCCCCTGCTCATCGTCACCGAAACCGGTGCCCTCGGAGCGCTCGCTCTCGCGATCGCCGCGATCGCCGTGGCGCGCCGGGTACGGGCGACTCCATACGCGCTGACCGCCCTCGCCGCCATGTCCGGGCATCTGATGTTCGACCATGCCCCGTGGACGTTCGGGTTCGGCATGGTCCAGATCGCGCTGGTCATCGGCTTCGCCACCGGCGCTCGGCCCGAGCACGCCAGTTCCCGCGGAAACGTCGCTGACCCTTCGCGCCGGGAGCCGTTCATCGTGGGTTGAGACGAGACTGGCGGTGGACGACATCGAGTGGATTCGGAGTGATGCGCTCGTCAGTCGCCGGAGCCGAGACGCTTTTGCGAACGAACCGTCGTTGCGGGCACGACGTCGAACGTGAGCGTTCGACCGACTCGGTGCACCGTGAGTCGGACCTCCTTGTCGTCGGTGGCTCGAAGCGCCTGCTCCAAGCACGACAGTTAACGCACAGGCGTGTCGTCGGCGTGGGTTAGGGCTCGACTGGGTTGCGCTGCGGGTGATGTCGGGCGTTGCTTTGACGACTAAACGGCGGAGATGGTCACTGGCATCGTTTGTGTACGAACGAGGTCGGTGAGGTCTGCTGGGTCGCTGGTGAGCACGATCGCGTCTCGGAGGCTCACGGCGAACGCTGCAACAACGGCGTCCGTTGCCGAGATGTCGTGTGCTCGGCCGGTTGCTGTTCTCATCCGGGCGCCGTTGCGCGCGATTTGCTCGTTGACAGGACGGATCTGACACATTCCGAGGAGATGGTTTTCGTGGAAGTCGCGTCGGTGATCACCGGTAAGAACTTCGACCAGTACAACGGTCGGCACCTGTGGTGGCCAGGCGCCTCGACGACGAAGTTCAGCTAATCGTGCCCGTTGCCCTGCCAGCGCGGAGACACCGCCGCTGTCGAGAACTAGGTTCACGCGCTTTGTCGCCGTTTGCGAGCGGCGGGTCGAGGGGCGGTGAGGATCTGGTCTGCCCACGTTGTTGCTGATGCGGCTTCTTTGGGGCCTATAGGTCCGAGTTCGGCCTCGAGTTCGGCAAGGTAGGTATCGAGCGCGTCGATCTTGGCGCGTCGATCGAGTTCTTCGACGAGTGCCGTCGTGGCGACGCGTGACACGTTCAGACCTGCGTCACGAGCTTGGGCAACGACTTCGTCAGGAACGGTGATGTTCACACGAGACATGCGCATAGTATACACACTTCAGGTGTACGAGCCTTCTTTCGTGGAAATACCGAGCGTGACAAACGCAGCGCCCCGCCGGATATTCAGCGGGTCCTTACTTCGGATTGGTGAGTGATACCGAGCGGCGCTGGTGTCGCCGCATCTGGCCAGCGATGAATTCTTGGACGATCAGCGGGGAGCGACGCGACGAGAATCTCGATATCGCCGATGTCGCCAGTCAGAATCGGTTCTGCACACTCCACCGCCAAGGCAACGAGGTGTGCGTCGACGACGTCCGCCGTTCCTGACCGCGCGAGGATCGCACCAACAATGCGTCCGTTATCGAGATCGTGAATCGTGATCGTCGCGAGAAATCGTGCAAGACGTGCCTGACGTGCACCGTTGCGCCACACCTGCGCAACGACGGGTTGCGTGGTGCGCAGCGGCGTGCTTCGTTGGATGGCCGCATGCAAGAACTCTTGAGCGGGGCGCTCGCCGCGGTCGACGGACACCAGGAATCCGGCGTCGAGGATCACAGGTCGAAGCGAGCGGCAATCGCCGCCACCGACTGGTCGTCCACTGCTCCTGCCTCAGCATCCCAGTCACGTAGCAACTCTTCTAGGGCAGCATGTCGGCGTGTCGAGGCCGCGAGCAGCTTTAGTCCTTGGCGCAGCGCGTTCGAGCGACCGCCGTGGATTTCAGCTAGCTGATCGAGCGTAAGTTCCTCGTCAGGGTCGAGTCGGACGGTAGTTGTCGACATGCCTAGCAATGTAGCACATTTGTGCTACATTGCGACGTCGTTCCATGACTGCTGCAAAGTTCGAACTGATCCCGAGCACCAGGCAACCGCAATTCGCCGGACATGCGCTCGCTTCCACAGGCGCCCTGTGCAGCCGAAGTGGCCGGCCCGCAACGTGTTCGGATCGAAGACGCAGCGCGGCTCAGAGTGCTGCGTGACGCACTGCGTGGACTGCTCACCCGAACCAGGAGCGACCACACGTCCGATGTCGAAGCGATCAACGAAGCTGCTGGTTTGGCGGTCGGTCGTCGTCAGCTGGTGCTCGCCGCAGACGGTGAGCTCGAAGTCGTCAACAACACCGCAGCGACGGGCATTGATCGCCTGCTGTCCGACATCGCTCTTCGTGTGATCGAGGCGGTCGACGCCGGCCAGTTCCGTCTCACCCAGGTGTGCACCCGGCCAGGGTGCAGTCTCTTGTTCTTTCGTGATCACCACCGACGCCGTTACTCCATTTGCGTTGTGCGAGCACAGGCCGACAAGCCCGATACAACACGAGACTCGAGGCACGATCGAGGACTCGCACCGGCGTCACGTGACAGGCCAAGCTCCGCGACCACTTCCGAACGAAGCTGCTAGGTCGCTCGAAGCGGCGCCATCACCTGCTCGTCGAAGCGGGTGATCGGCTCGAGCGCCTTCGGGTTGCCGAAGTCCATGACGAAGTGCTGCACGCCGAGCGAGACCTTGTGGGCGAGGAACTCGACGAGCTTCTCGGAGTCCTCGTCCGACTCGGGCAGCGGCTTCTCGATGGTCACACTGACCTCGATCGCATCGGGAGCGCGTCCGGCCTTCTCGGCGGACGATCGGACGATGCCGAGCCGACGCCGCCAGTCGTCGTCGGTGCCCCGCGGACTGCCGTTCCACATGTCGGCGAGACGGCCGACGAGCGGCAGCCCGATCTGCTCACCCGACGCGCCGATGCAGATGCGCGGGACCGGATCGGGAAGAGGCGGCGCCGACGCGCCGGCGATCGTGAAGTACTTCCCTTCGAACGACGGTTCGGGCTCGGTCCACATCAGCCGGCAGATCGTGATGACCTCTTCGAGTTCGGCGAAGCGAACGGACGGCTTCGGGAAGCCGTAGCCATAGGACTGGTACTCGTCCTCGCGCCATCCGGCGCCGATGCCGAGGATGAAGCGGCCGCCGGAGAGCACTTGCAGGGTCGCCGCCATCTTTGCCGTGAGGGCCGGAGGGCGATAGCCGTGGCCGAGCACGTGATGGCACAGGTCCACGTTCGGATGGCGCGCCGCCAGCCACGTGAGCGTGGTCCACGCCTCCATGAACGGGTCGGTCTTGGCGTCGAAGCCGTTGAAGTGGTCGGCGATCCAGAGCGAATCGAAGTGCGGCAGGGCGTGGGGAAGGATCTCCGTGTCTTGGTAGACGACGATCGGCTGGTGGTCACTCCAGCGGTTGCCGATGACCGGCGACAGCCAACCGAACTTCACAGGACTTGTTTCGCTCATGGGGTAGATCTTGACCCGCGCGGGGCCACTACGCCCCGGCGATCAACGCAGCAAGGGGGCCGAGGCCGTGGAGCACGATCCGCTGGCGGCCGGTGGAGATGGCCCCGGCGCGGCGGAAGGTGGCGAGCGAGCGCGCCGTGGCCTCGCGCGTCGCCCCGATCCACGACGCGAGCTCGTCCTGGCCGATCGGCAGCACGATGTCGCCGGGGCCGGGGGAGTGGCGTTGGAACTTCTCCCCGAGCTCGAGGAGAAGGTTGGCCGTGCGCACCGAGGTGCTCTCGCTGTCGCGGGCGATCACCCGCGCATTGGCGCGGCGTAACTGGTCGGCGAGATCACGGAGGACGAGAACGGCCAGCCCGGGTTGCGCATGCAGCGAATCGAGGAACTCGTCGGCGCCGAGCTGGGCGACGACGCTTCGCTCGATCGCCGACGCTGCCGCCGAACGTGGGCGCAGGTCGATCGCCGAGAGCTCACCGAACGCCTGCCCCGGCCCCTTCAATCCCAGTAGAAGGTCGCGGCCGGTGGGCGTGGTGACGAACACCTTGACGCGGCCGCTGATGCAGCAGTACACACACGTCGACGGGTCGCCTTCGGCAAACAGCACCTGGCCGGCGCGCAGCGTCATCCGCGTTCCCCGCCCGACGACGAGCTCACCAAGGGCGGCCGGGAGCCCGCTGGTGGTGATTCCGTGGTCCTGGAGGTTTGCCGCCATCGGTCCCGCAACCCTTTCCGGAATTTCTCTCGCTTGTGTGATCCGCGTTACGGACAGTTGGTCTCGTTCGGCGGAGAGTACGAAGTGTCGTTGGGTGTGTTGCCCAGCGAGAACGTAGCAGCGAACGATCGGCCGCGCCCTGGCCGATCGGCGGCGGCACGCGTTCGATTCCTCACCACTACGTCCAAACAAGGAGCATCACATGTACATCTTCAGCCGCACCGCCGCCGTCGCCCCCGGAAAGGCGCCCGCAGCGATGGCCTTCGCTGTCGAGGTCGCCGCCAAGGCCGCCTCTATCAGCGGCATTCCCCTCAACGTCTATACCGCCGCGTTCGGTATGCCGCTCGGCACGATCCTCTGGTCCTCGCGAGTCGACAGCCACGCCCAGCTTGGCGAGATGCAGGCGAAGATTCTCGGCGATGCCGGCTACATGGCCATGGTGGGGAGCGCCTCCGACCTGTTCCAGGCGGGTATCCAAGACGGGCTCACGGAAATCGTGTCAACGACGATGGCTGCGCCTGCCGCGGTCGTCTCAGCGACCCAGGCAACCATCGCCAACGGCAAGATCGCCGAGGCCATGGAACTGGGCGTCGCCATCCAGGCAGCAATCGCCAAGGCCACCGGCCTCGGCACGGCGTTCTGTGCCGACGTGTACGGCGCATACGGCGGCGTCCGCTGGCTGGTCGGAGCGGCCTCCATGGCCGAAGTCGACGCCGGACGGACGGCGATGAACGCCGACCCGACGTTCCAGTCATTGGTGGCCAAGGCCGGCGACTGCTACCTCGCCGGGTCCGGACAGATCGGACTCATCACGAAGATCAACTGACGCCCCTCCCACGGCTGAAGCCGTCCATCTCGACGGGAGCACTCCGACCCGCACGGCATCGCCGGGCGGGTCGGTCGCGTCCGCTATTCAGTCGGGCCCTCCGTCGCCGACCTTTTCTTCGCTTGTGTGATCCGCGTCACAGACAGCCGGTTCGTCATCGCCGACACTTGGCCTCACCACAACTGCGAAACCAAGGAGAACACCTATGTACATCTTCGGCCGTACCGCCGTCGCCGCCCCCGGAAAGGCTGCCGCCGCGATGACCTTCGCCATCGAGGTCGCCGCCAAGGTCACGTCCATCACCGACATTCCGGTCAACGTCTATCGAGGCAACTTCGGTGGCCCGATGGGCACGATCCTGTGGTCGTCCCGTTACGAGAGCCAGGCCCAGGCTTTCGACACGGAAGCGAAGCTGGTCGGCAACGCGTCCTATCTGGCCATGGTCGACACCGCGACCGACCTGTTCCACCCGGTCATCACCGACGGGCTCACCGAGATCGTGTCGTCGTCGATGGCCGCGCCCGCCGGCGTCGTGGCGGTGACCATGGCAACCATCGCCAACGGCAAGATCGCCGAGGCCATGGAGTTGGGCGTCGCCATCCAGGCCGCGGTCGCCAAGGCCACCGGTCTGGGCACAGCGTTCTGCGCCGACGTGTACGGCACCTACGGCGGCGTCCGCTGGATTCTCGGAGGAGGGTCGATCGCTGACCTCGACAAGGCGCGGACGGCGATGAACACAGACACCGCCGTCCAGGCGTTGGTGGGTAAGGCGGGGGATGTCTATCTCGCCGGGTCCGGGCAGAACTCACTTCTCACCAAGATCAACTGACGCCCCTCTCACGGCTGAAACCGTCCATCTCGACGGGACACTCCGACCCGCACGGCACCGCCGGGCGGGTCGGGTCGCGTCCGGGGTCTGGGGTCTGGGGGATGGCGTCGCCGCCGATGAACTCTTCGGGCGATCTCGGCGGCGCGGCCCGTCAAGAGTTAACGTGCGGGCATGCCGTCGCTCGTCGCTCGCAAAGACCCGAAAGTTCTCGTGATGGTCCTCGCCGGCGGGGAGGGCAAGCGGCTCTATCCACTGACCGCCGACCGCGCCAAACCTGCCGTTCCGTTCGCCGGTTCGTACCGGCTCGTCGACTTCGTGCTGTCGAACTTCGCCAACGCTGGCATGCTCAAGATGGTCGTACTCACCCAATACAAGAGCCACAGCCTCGACCGTCACATCTCCGCCACCTGGCGGGTGTCGGAGTTCCTCGGCAACTACGTGACCCCGGTTCCAGCACAGATGCGCCGCGGTCCGCGTTGGTTCGTCGGCTCGGCCGATGCGATCTATCAGAACTTCAACCTGATCTCCGACGAGAAGCCCGACATCGTGTGCGTCTTCGGTGCCGACCACATCTACCGGATGGACCCGCGTCAGATGATCGAGCACCACATGGCCGTCGGCGGAGGCATCACCGTCGCCGGCATCCCGGTCACCGTCCCCGAGGCCCGTGAGTTCGGGGTGATGGAAGTCGAGGGGACCAAGATCAAGGCGTTCCACGAGAAGTCCGAGACCCCGCCGCTCATGCCGAAGGCATCGCTGACGGATCCCGATCGCTGCCTCGCGTCGATGGGCAACTACGTGTTCGACACCGATGTTCTGCTCCAGTCGATCAGCGAAGACGCCGACGACGAATCGAGCGCGCACGACCTCGGCGGCAACATCATCCCGAATCTCACCAAGGCCGGCGTCGCCAACTTCTACGACTTCGACACGAACGAGATCCCCGGTCAGACCGAGCATGGCCGTGGCTATTGGCGTGACGTCGGGACCCTCGATGCGTACTACGAGACGACGATGGACCTCACCACACCGAATCCGCTCTTCGACCTCTACAACCGGCGTTGGCCGGTGTTCACCTCCCAGTCGTCGCTGCCGCCGGCCAAGCTGGTGCAGGGTCACTCGTGGGCCCCCGGTTCTGCCGTGTCTAGCCTGCTGTGCGAGGGCGTGATCGTTTCCGGTGGCCACGTGGAGCGCAGTGTGCTCTCACCCGGCGCCTACGTGGACGACCACGCCGTCGTCTCGGACTCGATCCTGCTCCACGACGTGCGTATCGGGCCAGGAGCGATCGTTCGGCGCGCCATCATCGACAAGAACGTCATCGTGCCCGCCGGCATGCAGATCGGTGTCGACATCGAAGCCGATCGGGCCCGTGGCCTGACCATTTCGGACAACGGGGTCATCGTCGTGTCGAAGGGTCACAACCTCGAACCGTAGGCACGCTCACTTCGTCGCAGTAGCCGCGTTCGCTCGACTGCGAGTCGGGCGATACTGGGACATGTGAGGAGCGCGGAGAAGTCGGGCACGCGGCCGTCTTGGCCCGAGACGCTGAAACTGGCGAAGGTCCGGATCAAGGAGCTCGGCGCATCGCGTTTGGTCGAGGCCATCGTGCTCCGGATCTTCCTGTCACTGTTCCCGCTCATCGTGATCGCGATCGCGGTGATCGGGTTCGTCGCCGCCAGCCGCCCCGGTGGGAGCGCCAAGCTCGCCGACGATCTCGTCGAGCAGCTGAAGCTGTCCGGATCGATGGCCGACGTGATCCGCGAAAGCGTGTCGTCGGCCGAAGGGAGCCGCGGCGCCACGTCAGTTGTCGGCTTCGTCAGCGTGCTGATCAGCGCGACGGCCGTCGTCAATGCCATTGCCGCAGCGTGCAACGCGGCCTGGCAGGTCTCGAACCGTGGGTTGAAGGATCGGCTTCTCGGCGTGGTGTGGCTGCTCGGCCTCGCGCTGCTGATCGGTGCGACCGTGGGCGTCACCGCCCTGATCACCATCATCCCGATCCCCGGGATCGACGCGCTCGTCGGTCTGTTGAGCGGTTCGATCGTCGGCGCGTTGCTCTTCTGGTGGACACAGGTCATCATGACCAACGTTCGTATTCCTCTGCGCGCGTACGTTCCGGGGGCAATCTTCGCGGGGATCGGATTTGCCCTGTTCCAGGTGTTCGGCACGCTGCTCGTGGCGCGGATCCTGGCGTCGCAGAGCGGTGGTCCGGCGTCGCTCGGTGCGGTGCTCGCCTTCTTGACGTTCCTGACGATTTTCGCGTGGCTCTTCGTGTTGAGCGTGATCATCAATGTGATCGCGTGGGAGCGCGAACACGGCACGGCGCAGCTCATGATCAGCGCTCCCGCACTCCCCAACGGCACCTGGGCGCAGACGACCCGCTCCGGCCAACGCCCGACGGCGGCAACCCGCAACGGGCTCGCGGCGCGCGTGCGGAAGCGCAACCGCTCGCCTGGTTCCTAGCGTCGGGCTCCTGGTTGCTAGCGTCGGGCGGCGCTACTGCTTGCGCAGCGCCCGCATGCGGTTGGAGGTGTTGGCGACGACCCCACCGAACACGCCGAGCGACCCGCACAGCAGCGCCACGAAAACGAGTGCGACCGGCCTGATCCCGTTGCCCGACAGCAGCCGCTGGACGATCGAGATCGCCACGCCGGCGATCGTCGCGGATGCGGCGCCGTTGCTGAGCGGCGAGAGCGGTGCGCCGAGCCCCGCTCGGAAACCGCCGAGGATGCACCCCGAGAGTACGAAGAACGAAGCGGCGGCGGTGGTCCCACCCGACGACCAGTCGAACAGTGCTCGGAACGCCAGAGCGACGCCGAGGCCCATCGCTGCGGTGAGGAACGCCGTGGACGCACCGGCGATCACCGCGTTCCGTTCGAAGAGCTCCGAGCGTTTCACCCGACAAGTCTGCCCGAACGTCCGGGCAACACCGCTGCCGACATGAACAAACGGTGTCGAGTGGGATTTTCGTCATCCGGGCACCGCCCCGACTCCGGAATGCAAGAGATCGCGGCAACCGCTGTCGCGTGTCTTTGCTCCCAGGAGAGAATGCTCATGCGTCGTGCACTGTTTGCCGCTCTGTCGGTCGTCGCCCTCACGTTCGCCGGCGGGTCCGGCGTCGCCGTTGCCCAGTCCGAGCCCGGCACGATCGTCGAAATCGCTGCGGGGAATCCCGATTTCTCGACGCTCGTCAAGGCCGTGACCGAGGCCAAGCTCGCCGAGACCCTTTCGGGCCCCGGCCCGTTCACCGTGTTCGCGCCGACGAACGCGGCGTTTGATGCCCTGCCCGCCGGAACCCTCGACAACCTGCTCAAGGACCCGACCGGTGCTCTGGCCAACATCTTGAAGCTCCATGTCCTCTCGGGCGCCGTTGACTCGAAGGCGGCGATCGCCGCTGCCGGCGGCAACGTCGAGACCCTCGGCGGTCCGGTCAGCGTGAAGCTCGACGGTGACAAGCTCATCGTCGGCGGGGCGACCGTCGTCACTGCCGACCTGAAGGCCTCGAACGGCATCATCCACGTGATCGACGCCGTCATCACGGCGCCTGCCACCGCCGCGCCCACCGAGGTCAACACCGGCACCGATGGCCTCGCCGCAGGCTCCGACAACACCGGTCTGCTGCTCGCCCTCGCCGCCGGCCTCGCTGTCGTCGGAATCGGTTCGTCGTTCGTCGTGGTTGCCCGCAACCGTCGCAAGGGCTGAGCCGAAGCAGAACCCAACCGGTCGAGCAGTACGCGACGATGGTCGCGGGTGCGGGTGAACGGTGGGCGACCACCGCTCATCCGCACCGGCTCGCCCGATTCCCTTTTCCCTCTGATCTCGTGTCTGACAAGTCCGCCAAGGCCGCACTCGGTGCGTCGGTGATACTGCTCGTGGCCGTCGCCGTCGCCTGGGTGACGGGCGCGGGTGATCCACGTTCGGACCTCTCGGGCGAGAACGTCCGGCAGGTAGTGACGCGTCCGGCATCGGTGACGATGCCGATTCCGTCAACCCTCGATCGGAGTCCGGCTGGCGTGGCCGTCGAGCGTCCGCTCGGCGCGGATGCGAACTCCGACGGAACCGAAGAGGTCCCCGTGACGCCGACGTCGCCCCAGCGACTTGTCATCCCCGCCCTGGGTGTGGATGCAGCGATCGTCGCCGTCGGCCTGGAGCCGGACGGGTCTATGGGAATCCCCGGCGCGGCGGAGGCCGGCTGGTACCACTACGGCCCTCGGCCGGGAGATCCGACCGGCTCAGCCGTTCTCGCGGGACACGTGGACAACAACCGTACGGCCGGCGTCTTCATCGAACTCCGGCGCCTCGGTATCGGCGAAGAGATCGAGGTGACCGACCGTGATGGCGTGATGAGGCGCTTCCGGGTGACGGAGCGGTTCCAGGTGGACAAGGACGAACTTCCCGGACCCGAGCTCTTCCGAACGACCGGCGACCCAGTGCTCACGCTCATCACCTGTGGTGGGCGGTTCAACCGGAAGTCGCGTCACTACGCCGACAACATCGTGATCCGCGCGATCCCGATCCTGGGAGAGAGGCTCCGGCCGAACCAGCAGGCGATGTACGGCGTCGATTCCTGATCTCCGTCGAAGCGGTCCGGACCCGGCCGTTCGTCAGCGGGGTGCCTCGTCGGGCGGCGACGCCATCTTGGCCCTTCGCAACGCCAGCGCCTGCATGCTCGTTCTCGACAGTTCCGGGATTCGGTCAGGCGACATCCACTGAACCGCACTGATCTCCCACGGTGTCGCGGGACGGGTCGAGGGTGCGCCTCGGCGACCGACATAGACGTGATCGATGTGATGGGAACGGTCCAGCGCGCCGACGAACACCGGCTCGCCGGCGAGCTCGACCCCGCCTTCCTCGGCCACCTCACGGCACGCCGCATCCGCGAACGACTCGTCCGGGTCGACCCAGCCGCCCGGAAGAGACCACGATCGGCGGTAGCGGGCCTTCACCAGGAGCACTTGGTCGTCGTCGTCGACGAGGATCATGAGCACGCCCCGCGTGTCCGGCCCGCCGAGTCGGCTCTTGACGATGCGCGAAACGATCCCGAAAGCCTCGTTCAACAAGGCGAACAGCTGGCTGGCGGTCATTCCCGGGACATCAGCGCGTAGGAGGTGCGAAAGCCGTCGCGCAATGTGGAACGAACATACGCGCGCTGACGAATCAGGAACAGGACGCCGAGGGCGAGGTAGGCAATACCAACGCCGATGCGTTCGGCTCCGGCCCATCGATCCGGAACGACGACCCGCACGACGAACTGCGCCCAGAAGAGCCCGAAGAGCATCAGCGCCTCACGGATCGAGAGCGACAGGCTGATCAGGACGGCGACGCCGAAGAACGCCTGCGCTCCGGTGAGGAACAGCTCCTCGCGCTGCAGCGCGTCGAGCGGTAGGCCGTGGGTGGACGAGGACGTGATCGCGAACACGACCGGCAGCGTTCCGACCAGCAGCGTCCACTGGTTCACCTTCGAGGAGACGAGGGTCGAGAGCCCACTCGCCTCTGCCATACGCCAGGCGAACATCGCCGCGATGAGCAGTTCGGGTGCCTCCGATGCCAGAGGCGCGACCCACTGCACGAGGAAGAACTCGCTGATCCCGGCGGCCCGGCCACCGTCGACGAGGGCCTCGGCGAAGCGCTCGGCGCACACCAGGATCACCAGCGCGGCGAACGCCAGAAGGGAGCCGTAGACGATGCGTCGTTGCTTGGTGGGGAGTTCGCCGATCACCCGCGCCGGGCCGACCAGGTGGGGCTCCTCCGAAGGTGCCTTGGCGATGCGCACGGTGTAGGCGAGAAAGATGGCGACGAGCACGGCGCCGTCGATGAGGGTCAGCGAACGCTTCAGCGGCAGGGTGAGGGCGTAGAGCGACGCGAGGAGCAGATACGACACCTCGACGCTGTTGGTCCGCTCGAGGCGGACGTCGGTGTCGGTGCGTCCGCGACGACGCCACTGGTACCAGGCGATCCCGACGACGAGCGTCCAACCGATACCGATCAGCAGTCGGTTGCTGCCGGTCATGTTGGCCAGGGCGAGCGAGCACGGTGGCTCGCCGGTCGCGCCCACGGCCCGGCAGACCCGCCCGTGCTCGGCGTAGGCATGGCCGCCCTTCGACGCAAAGACCATGTCGACGGCGTATTCCGGGAGCACGGCGATGAACGCGAGGACGGCAATGGCCAGCCCGGCCGAGATGTCGACCTGGGCGGCCTCGGCCCCCCAGGCGAGCAGGAACGCCGCGGCGACGATGCCGAGCCCGAAGACTGCCGCGGCGACTCCGGCCGGTGGCTCGAGTGAGGAGAAGCGCAGGACGAAAGCCGGGATGACGGCGCAAACGACCACGGCGAGCAGGGCGACCGCCCGTATCGGCGCCATGGCTTCCGGGGCGGCGTGAGAATCGGGCTGAGCCAGCGGGTTCGACATCGGCTTCAGTCTCCCTGAAACCGGGGTGCCTGCCGGATCGGATGCCGAGTGTTCGAACGACTGACCCCGGTGTCGAACACCTACTGTGGTTCGTCAGCCCGGCGGGCGGAACCATCTCGGATGCAGCCGCCGTACGACCGCAGGACCTGTCCCCGTCGACAACGGAAAACCAAGGATGTCGCCATGTCCATCAAGGGCACAAAGACCGAAGCAAACCTCCGGCAGGCCTTCGCCAGAGAGAGCGAGGCGAACCGTCGCTATCTCTATTTCGCCCAGAAGGCCGACATCGAGGGCTACCCCGATGTCGCCAGCCTGTTCAACAAGATCGCCGACGGCGAAACCGGCCACGCGCATGGCCACCTGGAATACCTGGCCACCCTCGACTCCGGTGACCCGGCCACCGGCATGACCATCGGGTCGACCGAGGACAACCTGAAGTCGTCGGTCGCCGGCGAGACCTACGACCACACCGACCTGTACCCGGCTTTCGCCAGGGCTGCCCGCGAGGAGGGCTTCGTCGAGATCTCCGAGTGGTTCGAGACCCTCGCCCGGGCCGAGAAGAGCCACGCTGGCCGCCTCCAGCAGGCCCTCGACTCACTTAGGTGACCGTCATCGAGCGTCGGCTACGGCGAGATGTTCGGGTTGTGTAAGGAACCCTGGACCAAACGGCCTATTCATCCGATACTCATGGAGAACGAATAAAGCTGATCGCACGGGTGTTGTACCTGGTTGACGTGGCAATTGTCACGCCGTTTGGTCACGACACGCGAATTTCGGCCACTCTCCGTGCCGATTGGTAAACATTTGGTGAAGGCCCTGGACAGGACCCAAGCCGACGAACAATACTCTGCGGCCCCCCCATTCCGGACCACCGCCCGGAACACGTTGAAAGACGGTTTGATCATGATGAAATCCCAAGCTTGGCGTGAACAAGGTCAGTGCAAAGGCGTCGACCCCGAGATCTTCTACCCGGTGTCCGACGACGATGCCGACGAGGCGAAGGCGATCTGCGCGGATTGCCCGGTGCGCCTCCAGTGCCTCGAATATGCGCTGATCGCCCGCGAGCGCGACGGCATCTGGGGTGGCTGCACGGAGCGCGAGCGCCGTCGGATCATCCGCCAGCGTCGCCGGGCTGCCTGAACCACGACTCGTCCAGGACTTGTCGATCGGGCTGGGGGCCCGGGTCGGCTCACTCCTGGTGTTTCACCCGCATCATCTCTGCTGGTTGACCGCAGAAGCAGGTTCACGGAGTCGGCCCTCTCGGAACGGTTCCCACACACGACGGTCCATCGACACCTACGTCGGTGGACCGTTGTGCATTCGCCGTACGGGCCAGCGCTCGCCCTTGTAGCTTGAACACCGCATGACGACGCCGACCGTCCCGACCGAATCGCTCGCCACCCTGGCCGCATTCGGGGGCTGGCCCGAGGTGTTCGCCCAGCTGAGCGCGCGTCACGACCTCCCTGCCGACGTCGTCGCGGCCACAGTCGGCGAGATCCTCCAGGGGGCGGCCACGCCGGCCCAGGTCGGCGGGCTGCTCATCGGGTTGCGGACCAAGGGCGAATCGGTGCACGAGCTCGGGGCCGCCCTGGCGGCGATGCTGGCCGTGTCGGTCCCGGTTCCGCTGTCGGACGCCGTGCGGGAGAAGGCGATCTGCACGTGCGGTACCGGTGGGGATCGGAGCAATTCCATCAACATCTCGACGACGGCGATGTTCGTGGTCGCCGGCGCCGGCGGGGTGGTGTGCAAGCACGGCGGACGCGCCGCCAGCTCGCAATCCGGGTCGGCCGACGTGCTCGAAGCCCTCGGCGTGGTGCTCGAACTCTCCCCGGCGGCGGTGGCGCGCTGTGTCGAAGACGTCGGCGTCGGATTCTGCCTCGCGCCGCGGTTCCATCCAGCAATGCGCCACGCCGCGCCCATCCGTCGCGAACTGGGCGTGGCCAGCATGTTCAACTTCCTCGGACCCATTGCCAACCCCGGTCGCGTTCGCCGTCAGTTGGTCGGTGTGGCCGATCCGTCGATGGCTCCCAAGATGGCGGCCGTGCTCGCCGATGCCGGAACTGTCTCTGCGGTGTTCGTCCACGGCCACGACGGTCTCGACGAGCTCACGACGACCACGACATCGACCATGTGGCGGCTCGGTTCGGACGGCCGTATCGTCGAGACCGTGTTCGATCCGGCGTCGGTCGGTCTGGCGAAGGCGTCCTCGGCCGACCTGCTCGGGGGCACCGCGGCCGACAATGCGCTCGCGCTCACCCGGGTGCTCGACGGAACGCCGGGTGCCCACCGCGACATCGTGGTGCTCAATGCCGGCGCCGGCCTCCTCGCCGCTGGCCTCGCCGCAGACGTCGCCGAAGGCGTCAGGCTGGCGCAGTCGGCGATCGACGACGGCTCGGCCCGCCGGGTGCTCGACGACCTCGTGCGGCTGACCCGCGAGCTGGCCGAGCCGGTGGGCTGACCCGAGCGTCGCGTCGCTCCGGCGACGGTGGGTGCAGGGCCGGCGGCGTGGTCGGCGCGCGTTCGAGTTGCTTGTCTGCGCCGTCGTTGCGCGGTTGTCTGATCTCGAACCGGGGTGGCGCGTGGAGGGGCCACGACAGCCCGCCGTCGGCGTGTTTGATCCGACTGCCGGGGTTGCGTCGGCCGAGCCAGGCGGCGACCAGCGAGAGTTCGTCGACGAGATTGCGGGGGATCGGCGCATCTCGTCCGGGCGCCCGTGTGGGGTCGGCACGTCCGTCACCGAAGCGGATGCGACCGTGATCGATCCGGATGATCCGGCCGTCGGCCTCGACCTCCAGCCAACCGGCGTCGCGCAGCGCTGCCACGACCCGCTGGCGGTGAAGCGCCCGGGCGAGCGTGCCGGCGCGATCTCGGAGAAGTGCCGCCTGCTCGAACGCTTCCTCGCCGGCGAGGCGCTGCATGCGCTCGGCCAGCGGGGCGAGCAGCGAGTCGGGACGTTCGAGAAGGCGCAAGAGCTGGGGCGCGTCGGCATCGTGGCAGACCGCCGCCTCCTTGAGGGCTGCGGCGGCGAGGCGGGCGGCGACCAGCGATGAGAAGGGCCCGAGGTAGCGGGCGTCGGTGAGGTTCGCGTCGCGAGTCGTGGTGATCGCGTACTTCGGACCATGCACCGCGATCCGTATGTAGGCATACTGTGTCCAGAGCTTGGCCTGCCGGTTGAACCGTGGAAGCTCACGCTGGATCAGGCGAACCTCGAGGACGGCGGCCTCGAAGGCCGTGGCGCACTCGATGTGATCGATCCGATGGAGGATCTCGAGCATCGGTCCGATCTTGCGGCGGTCGTCGGTGGAGAAGTAGCTGCGGACGCGGGCCCGCAGGTTCGTCGCCTTGCCGACGTAGATGATCGTCCCTCCGCGGTCGCGGAACACGTAGACGCCGGGCCGTCTCGGGAGCTGGTTGGTGAGAGCGAGCTTTTGGGCCTGGGGGTGACGGTTGATCGCCGGGAGTTCGCTCAGGTCGTCGAGGCCGAGGACGCCGTAGCCGGCGGCGCGCTCGAGCAGGAAGAACAGCAGGTCCGCAGTCGCGCGTACGTCGGCCAGGGCCCGGTGCGTCGGCTGGTGGGCGAACGTGAAGTGGGCCGCCAGCGTTCCGAGCTTGCAGTTGGCGACCTCGGAACGCACGAGCCGGCGAGCGAGCGAGCAGGTATCGATGCGCCGGTGGGAGAGCGTCGGATAGTGGTGGGCGCGGAGCGCGGCGTCGAGGAACGCGATGTCGAAGCGGACGTTGTGGCCGACGAGCACCGCGCCGCCGATGAACTCAAGCAGTGCCGGCAGCACCGTTTCGATGCGCGGCGCCGGACCGATCATCGACTCGGTGATGCCGGTGAGGTACGTGATGAACGGGGGAATCTCCACGCCGGGATTGACGAGGGTCGAGAACGTCCCCGTGCACACGCCGCCCTCGTAACGCGCCGCCGCCACCTCGGTGATGGCGCAGTCGCGCGGGGAGGCGCCGGTCGTCTCGAGGTCGATGACTACGAACGTGACGTGTGACAGCGGCGTACCGAGGTCATCGAGCGACTGCTGCCCGGGCGTGGGGGGCCGCCTGCCCCGTGTCGCCGTTCGAACCCCCACCGGACGGAGCTTAGGCGAACAACTGTTCCACTCGTCGAATGTCCGTTCGCCTGGCGGTCAGGCCAGGAGGCCGCGTCCTCGCAGGAGCGGTTCGATGCCGGCGTCGTGTCCGCGGAACGCTCGATACGCCTCGCCCGGTTCGATGGTGTTGCCGGACGAATAGATGAACCGGCACAGACGCTCCGCCGTGGCTGCGTCGAACGGGTCGCCGGCCTCGACGAACGCATCGTGGGCGTCGGCGTCGAGCACTTCCGCCCAGAGATACACGTAGTAGGCCGACGCATACGACGAGCTCGAGAACAGATGGAGGAAGTGCGGGAGTCGATGACGCATGACCATCGCCGGAGGCATGCCGAGCTCGGCGAGCTGCGAGCGCTCGAACTCGGCAATGTCGATCGCGGCCGGGTCGCTCTCCTGGTGGAGTGCAAGGTCGAGAAGGGCGCACGAGGTGTACTCGACGGTGGCGAAGCCCTGGTTGAACAGGGCGGCCCGTCGGACACGATCGACGAGCTCGTCAGGAATAGTCTCACCCGTTTCGACGTGGCGTGCGTGGCGGCGGAGTACCTCGGGCTCGAGCAGCCAGTGCTCGTAGAGCTGCGAAGGCAGCTCGACGAAGTCGCGCAGGACGCTGGTGCCGGCGAGCCGATGATATGGCGAGGACGAAAGCAGGCCGTGGAGCCCGTGCCCGAACTCGTGGAACAGCGTGCGGCCGTCTTCGACGCTGAGGAGCGTCGGCCCGCTCTCGGCCTTCGCGAAGTTGTTGTGGTTCGCGATCACCGGGAGGGCCCGGTCGCCGTCGAGATAGTCAGCGCGCAGACGGTACGATGACATCCACGCTCCGCTGCGCTTCGTCGGCCGGGCGAAGTTGTCAGAAAGATACACGCCGATCACCTGGTCGTCGCCGCCTCGCACCTCGAAGGTGCGGACATCGGGGTGATAGGTCGCGATGTCGGGCCGCTCCGTGAAACGGATGCCGAAGAGGCGTCCGGCGCAGTCGAAAGCCGCCTCGAGGACACGGTCGAGAGCAAAGTACGGCTTCACCTCGTCGTCGTCCAGATCGAAGGTCGTGCTCCGCATCGCTTCGGCGTAGTAACGCCAGTCCCACGCCTGGAAGTCGGTGTTGCCGTCGCGGCGGGCCAGCTCGCCCAACTGCTCCTGCTCGGACAGCGCCGCTGCCCGCGCCGGGATCCACACCGCGTTCAACAGCTTGGCGACAGCGGCCGGTGTCTTGGCCATCATGTCGTCGGTCTGGAACTCGGCGAAGTTCGCGTACCCGTGGAGTGATGCGAGTTCCCGGCGACGGACGAGGATGTCGGTGATCAGCTGGCGGTTGTCGGAGCTCCCACCGTTCTCGCCCCGCCGCATCCACGCGGCGAATGCGATCTCGCGGAGATCGCGGCGTTTCGACGTCTCCAGGAATGGGACGATGAGCGATCGGGAGAGGGTGATGATGTGGGTCCCCTCGGCAAATCCGGCGTCGCGCGCCGCACCCCGCGCCGAGGCCAGCAGCCAGTCGGGGAGGCCGACGCGATCGGCTTCGTCGGGGAGCTCGAGTTGCCAGCCCGTCTCGTCGGCCAGGACGTTCTGGGCGAACTGGGTCTGGAGCGTGGCCAATTCCTCGGCGAGCGCCCCCACGCGGACGCGGGCCTCGCCCGAGAGCATGGCCCCACCACGCACGAAGTCGAGGTGCTGGCGGCGGAGAAGGCGATCTTCGACCGAGCTGAGGCCGAGCGAATCGATCTGCCGATGCAGGGCGTCGATCCGGGCGAACACCCCTGCGTGCAGCGAGATCATCGCGTAATGAGCGGCGAGGCGTGGCGCCATCGCCCGTTCGACGGCCTGCAGAGCGGGGCTCGTGTCCGCTGAGCAGAGGTTGCCGAACACGCTGCCGACGGCATCGAGGACCGCACCACATCGGTCGAAGACCAGGCAGGTGTTCGCGAAGGTCGGCTCTTCGGGGTTGTCGGCGATCGCGTCGACCTCGGCGAGTTGGAGCACCATGCCGTGGCGGAGCGCCGGTTCGAAGTGCTCGGCGGTGATCGCCGCAAACGGAGGGAGTGCCAGGGGGCCGACCCAGTCCTGGAGCAACGGGTTGTCGGCTGCTGTGGTGTGCATGGTTACGTCTTTCGGCATGGAGTCCGGGAGAGCGTAGGGGCGGACGCCGCGCGTCTCAGCGCGCTTCGGCCGCGGTCGCGTAGCGCCGGAGGATGCGGCGTCCGAGGGAGGTCTTGTGGACCTCGTCGGCGCCGTCGTAGATGCGGGCGGCACGTTCGTGGCGGTACCAGTACGCCAGGATCGTGTCGTCGGTGACGCCCAGCGCGCCGTGAACCTGGATGGAGCGGTCCACCGCCTTGAGCATGGTGTTGGCCACCTCGAACTTGATGGCGGAGATCTCATCGCGCGCCGCACTCGCCCCGAACCGGTCGATCATCCACGCGCAGTGCAGCGTTTGCAGTCGCGCGCCGCGGATCTCGGCGTCCATCTCGGCCACCCAATGCTGGATGACCTGCTTGCCGGCCAGCGTGCCACCGTCGGCATCGATGACCCGCTCGTTGGCCCGGGTGCACATCATGTCGAACGCCCGGGCGGCGATGCCCAGCCAGCGCATGCAGTGATGGATGCGTCCCGGCCCGAGGCGGTCCTGGGCGATGAGAAAGCCCGAACCCTCCGGTCCGAGCACATTCGTGCGGGGTACTCGGCACGACTGGTAGATGACCTCGCCGTGGCTCGCGTGCCCCGAGCCGGCGTGGCCCATGACGCTTACGTTGCGCACCAGGTTGAAACCTGGGGTGTCGGTAGGCACGATGATCATGCTGGCCCGCTGATGCGGCGGAGCGTCCGGATCGGTGACGGCCATGACGATGGCAAACGCCGCGCCGTCGGCCGACGACGTGAACCACTTCTGACCACTGATCACGAAGTCGTCGCCGTCGACGACGGCCCTGGTCTCGAGGAGCACGGGGTTCGAGCCCGCCGTTTCGGGTTCGGTCATCGAGAAGCAGCTGCGGATCTCACCGGCAACGAGCGGGCGCAGGAACCGCTCACGCTGTTCCTCGGTTCCGTACTTGTGGAGGATCTCCACGTTGCCGGCATCGGGTGCCTGGGTGCCGAACACGGTCATGCCGAGGGGGCTGCGCCCCACGGCCTCGGCGAACAGGCCGTGGTCGACCATCGACAGCCCGAGCCCTCCGAGGTCGACCGGGTGGTTCGGCGCCCACAGGCCCATCTGCTTCACCATGGCCTGGGCGGCGCGAACACCCGCTTCGAGGGTCGCCGGGTCGCCGTGGAGCATCTCGCCCTCGAGGGGGATCACCTCCCGCTCCATGAACTCGCCGATCATGGCGAGCCTGATCGTCATCTCTTCGGACACGTCGAATTGCATCGTCACTCTCCTCGGACGCCACCGTAGGGACATGCCGGCCCCGTCGAACAGGGCCGTTGGTCCCGAGGTCGGACCGGCCGGGAGGTCGGCCGGGCTCATTCGGGGAGCCCCGGAAAAAGTTGTCACACCCCCTTCGGCACACTGCAACTCATGGCTACTTCCCTCACCTTCCCCGTTCCTGTGAACCTGTCGAGCCGTCGGCACCGCTTCACCTCCGACGCCACGAAAGCGGCCCGTGACGACGCTCGTCGCCGTCACCCCTCGGCGATGCGGGCCGAACCCCGGGCCGATGTCGTCATCTCCTGTTCCGTCTGCAGCCTGCAGCACTCGTCGGCGTGTGCCGATTGCATAGTCACGTTCGTGTGCGGCACCGCGGTGGCCTTCGCCGCCGCCGAGGCCGACGCGCTGGCGATGTTCCAGGAGGTGGGGCTGCTGCCCGGATCGCAGCACGACGTCCGGGCAACGGCCGCCGGCTGACCAGCTGACTGCGCCATTGACTTCTTCGCTGAATGCGGGAGCGCGTCGGTTCGTGGCGAACCTCCGTAGGCTTCTGCGGTGGTCAGTGCTTCGCCGACGCCTTCGCCGGTCGGCCCGCGTCCGTTCGACGGTCCTCGGGCCGGCGGTCGTCGAGAGGCTGCGCACGCTCGCCGTTTGCGCGACCGCCTCTTCGCACTGGGCCGCGCCGGAGGGCTCGATGCGATCGGTGCCACCACGGCCGATGTCTTCACCGACGCACGCGAGGCCCTCCACCAGCGCAAGGCCCAAGGCCTGCACGGAGGTATGGCGTTCACGTACAAGAACCCTGACCGCTCCACCGATCCGGGCGCGGCCCTGCCAGGAGCCGCCACTCTGATCGTCGGTGCCCGCTTCTATCGTCGGGCCGACGAGGAACCCGGTCCGGAACCGTCCGGGCGCATCGCCCGCTATTCGTGGACGGATCATTACGCGCCCTTACGCGCCGGGCTCTCCCAGATCGCCGATGTCCTGCGGGCCGAGGGCTACCGCACGCGCATCCTGGCCGACGACAACACGCTGGTCGACCGCGCCGCTGCCCATCGGGCCGGTATCGGCTGGTTCGGGAAGAATGCCAACCTGCTCATCCCCGGGCGGGGATCGTGGTTCGTGCTGGGATCGGTCCTCACCGATGCGGCGCTGCCCGTCGCCCAGGATGCTGTCGCCGACGGTTGCGCGTCGTGCACGCGGTGCCTCGACGGGTGTCCGACGGGGGCGATCGTGGCGCCGGGCGTGGTGGATGCGCGGCGATGCCTGGCGTGGCTGGCACAACGGCCCGGTCGGTTCCCCGAGGAGTTCCTCGGCGCGCTCGGCGACCGGATCTACGGCTGCGACGACTGTCAGGAGGTCTGCCCACCCAACCGTTCCGTCGATCGTCGGGAAACGCCGCCGAAGGCGGAACCGGGTTCGCAGCCGTGGACCGACCTCGTGGCCCTGGTGCTCGACGACGATGCTGCGATCCTGGCCCGGCACTCGCGGTTCTACCTGCCGGAGCGCGACGTGAACGTGCTGCGGCGCAACGCGCTCATCGCGCTCGGCAACACGGTGCGCCTCGATAGGTCTGGCCAGGTGTCGGAGGGGGTGCGGGCGGCGCTCGGTGCCGGTGCGGTGTCGTCCGACGACGCCGTGCGCCACGCCGCGGCCTACGCCCATGAGCAGATCTTCGGCTCTGCTGCGCGCCAGTGACTCGGCGGCCCGCCGAGAGCTCCGTTGCCGCCAATCGTCGCGCGGCCCGCCAGTAGGGTCGCGTCCCGCCATGGCGCATCTCCTCGTCACGAACGACTTCCCGCCGAAGATCGGCGGCATCCAGTCGTACCTCTGGGAGTTGTGGCGTCGTCTCCCCGCCGGCAACGCGAGCGTCTTCACCACCCCCTATGCGGGCACCGCCGAGTTCGATGCCGCCGCGCCGTTGCCCATCGTGCGGAGTCGGCAGAAGGTCCTCCTTCCGACTCCCGTGGTGACCCGACAGGTGCTCTCGTTGGCGGAGTCGACGCGCTCGTCGTTCGTCGTGCTGGATCCGGCGGTGCCGCTGGGGTGGATCGGACCGTCGCTGGCGAAGGCGGGACTGCCGTATGTCGTTGTGCTCCACGGTGCCGAAGTCACCGTCCCCGGCCGTCTGCCGATCAGCCGTCAGGTGTTGGCACGGGTGCTCGACGGGGCGATCCACGTGATCGCCGCCGGCGGCTACCCGCTGGCCGAAGCGGAACGCAGCGTCGGACGGCCCCTTTCCGCCACCGTCGTCCCCCCGGGTGTCGATGTCGACAACTTTCGCCCTGCCCTCGACGACGCCGAACGCGACGAAGGGCGTCGGAGTCTCGGTCTTCCCACCACGGCGGAAGGCGATGTGATCGTGTGTGCGAGCCGGCTCGTTCCCCGGAAGGGGTTCGACACCGTCTTGCGAGCGGCGGCGGCCGTGGCGCAACGCCGGAGTGCCGGTGGGAGCTCGAAGGAGAACGTACGACGACTTACGGTCGTCGTGGCCGGCGGCGGCCGTGATCGAGAGCGGCTCGAACGCGTTGCGACGCACATCGGCAACGACACCATGCTCGACCTCGACGTGCGCTTCCTCGGCCGTGTGTCCGACGCCGACCTCCGCACGCTTCATCGCAGCGGCGACCTGTTCGTCATGCTCTGTCGCAACCGCTGGGGCGGCCTGGAGCAGGAGGGCTTCGGCATCGTCTTCGTGGAGGCTGCGGCATCGGGGACGCCGCAGATCGCCGGTCGCAGTGGTGGGTCACACGAAGCGGTGGTCGACGGGGTGACCGGACTCGTGGTCTCACCCCGCTCGGTCGACGAGTCGGCGGCAGCCATTGCCGGTCTCCTGGCCGACCCGCACAAGCGCCGTGCGTTCTCCCTCGCCGGTCGTGCCCGGTGCGTCGCCGAGTTCTCCTACGACGTGCTCGCCGATCGCCTAGGGGCCACCCTGCGCGGCCTTGAGGCGGGTCGACCCCCGTTCGCCCGGCGCGAGTGACGGGTCGCCCACTTGCGTTGGGTGGAGGTGCGCTCCGGTGGACCGGTGGACCGGTCGTGGCGGGCGACCTCGATGGTGCGGACGAGAAAGCTACGCTCGGCGCCGTACGTCGCCCGCCCATCGGCGGGCGCAATGATGCCGAGTGCGGAGAACACACCATGTCCGAGCAGACCACGGAACACCTCAACATTGGTGCCTCGATCGATCGCTGTATCGAGACCATCCTCGATTTCGAGCGCTATCCGGAGTGGGCCCCCGACATCAAGGCCGCCATCGTGATCGAACGGGACGAGCAGGGCCGGGGAACCCGTGTGGCCTTCCGCGCCGCCGCCATGGGACGAAGCGCGGGGTACCTCCTCGGCTACACGTACAGCGAGAGCTCCGACGTGATCTCGTGGACGCTCGTCGAGGGCGACATCATGCGTGCGCTCGAAGGCAGCTACACATTCGTCGAGCTGGCCGACGGTTCGACCGACGTGATCTACCACCTCACCGTCGACCTCGTCGTGCCGATCCCGGGCTTCGTCAAGCGTCGGGCCGAGGGAAAGATCATCACCACTGCGCTTCGCGAGCTCAAGCACCGCGTCGAAGCCGCAGTCACGGCCTGAGCACGCCCCCGGCGGGCCTCACGGACTGAGCGCGATCGACTCGCTCGTCGTGCCGAGGAGGCCGGACAGCAGGAACGCGTTGGCGGCCGCCGCCACGGCGTCGGGATCTTGACGGCGCGTCTGCACGAACCGTCGGGAGAGTTCGTTCGTGACGCCGATGATTGCATGGGTGAGCAGTTCCGGATCGCCGTCCGGAATGCGACCGGCGAGCATTGCCGCCTTGACGTGCTTGCTGATGTCCGCGGCCGCCAGATCAGCGCCCTGGCGGAGCACCGGCGCGAAGGCGACCTCGGTCGCCGCGAACTGGAACAGGTTGAACATGTGGCGGTTCTCGTCGAGCCAGCGCATCGTTGCCAGCATGCCGAGCGAGATCTTGTCGAGCGGGTCGTCATTCGCGCCGATGGTCTGCTGCTGGCGTCGACGCAGCGACAACTGGGCATCGCGGAGGATTTCGCAGAACAGTTCGTCCTTGGAATCGAAGTACCAGTAGAAAACGCCCTTGCCGACGGCGAGTTCGTCCACGATTTCCGATACTGCAGTCTGGTGGTACCCCTGCTCGGCGAATCGCCGGGCGGCGGCCCGCATGAGCGTCGCACGACGTTCGCGGCCTCGTTGGGTCAGTCGCCGCTCCATTTCCCACACGGTAGGGATGAGCAGCGATGTTCTCCAAACCGGTCCCCTTGAACGGAGGAACGCTTCGGGAATCGATGCCGTCTTCCGGGCTTGGAGAACGACGTGCAAACGAGTGTGTCGGATCGATGAACGGCCAGTGACATCTGCCGTCCACCCCACGAGAACACAATCGACCGGCGTAGAATCAACTACATGGCATATCGGATCATGAAGGCGATTCTCGGGCCCGTCCTGCGTTTGCTCTTCAAGGTGCGAGTCGAAGGCATCGAGCACGTGCCGACGGGCGGTCCCGTGATCCTCGCCAGCAACCATCTGTCGTTTTCCGATTCCATCTTCCTGCCACTCGTCCTGAAGCGCCGCGTCACCTTTGTGGCCAAAGCCGAGTACTTCGAGCAGCGCAAGACCGCGTGGTTCTTCAAGATGATGGGTCAGATCCCGGTCAAGAGGGGCGGCGGTGCGGCATCACAGCGTGCGCTCGACGCGGCCAAGGAAGTGCTCCTCGCTGACGGGGTCTTCGGGATCTATCCCGAAGGCACCCGTTCGCCCGACGGCCGTCTCTACAAGGGCCGCACCGGGGTCGCACGCCTGGCACTGGACTGCCACGCTCCGGTCATCGCCGTAGCCATGATCGGCACACGCGAGGCGCAGCCGATCGGTCAGGTGAAGCCGAACTTCGGTTCCCCGATCACCATCAAGTTCTCCCGCCCGCTCGATTTCACCCGTTTCGACACCCGCCGCGACGATCCGCTGGCACTTCGTCAGATCACCGACGAGATCATGTTCGAGCTCCGCGAGCTCTCCGGTCAGGAGTACGTGAACGCCTACGCGCCGAAGAAGGCGTCGGACGAGTCGGTCGGCGAGCCCGCGCCGGCGATCGTGCGCACTTCTGTCCCCACGCCGTCAAACCCGCACGCTTCGTCGGTTCTCGTCGGCGCGATTTCAGCAAGCGCCTGAGTTGGCCTGCAGCGGGCCCGGCAATCGGGATCGCGCGGCGCGGCGGCGCGTGCGACTGATCGGCCGACGATGATCTTCGTTGTCCGCATCTGGCTCCCCGACCGCCCCGGAGCACTCGGTCAGGTGGCGAGTCGCATCGGCGCGGTTGGCGGTGACCTCGTGGGCATCGACATCCTCGAACGGGGTGCCGGCAAAGCGATCGACGAGCTCCTGGTGGATCTTCCCGACGCCACGGTCCTGGATCTGCTCACGCGAGAGCTTCGGGAGGTCGACGGCGTCGACGTTGAGGACATCCGTCCGGTGGGGCCAGAGGTTCGTGATCCGCGCCAGGATGCACTCGACACCGCGATCGCGCTCGTCGAGGCGCGAACGGTGGACACGTTGCTCCACGCGCTCGCGGGACGAGCGAGCAGGGGTTTCGAGGCGGAGTGGGCGGCGGTGATCTCGTTCGACAGTCCCGAGGCTCTGGCAGTCGTCGGCCGGGCGCCCGAGGTGCCGTGGATCTCCGCGTTCGTCTCGGGGAGCCGGGCGTCGCTCCGTGTCGCTGCCGGCGAATCGGGCCCGGCCGACATCGCGTGGTCGACCCTTGACGGCGCGGATCTGACACTCGTGCTTGGTCGCGGCGGCCGCCCCTTCCGGGCTCGTGAACGTCACCAGCTCACGGCTTTGGTTCGGATCGCCGACGCCCGTTGGCGCGAGCTGGTCCAGCGCCGCTGAGTCCGCCTTGGAGGCTGGACCGAACCGGTCCTAGGCTGTCGCCCCTCTACTTCGGAGGTTCCTCACGTGGCAACGCGTCCACTCGAGACCGGCACTGACTACCTCCTCGGCTACGTCGAGGACCGCACCGCCGTGCTCAGCTTCAACCGTCCTGAGCGCCGAAATGCGCTGCACGACGAGATCTACGACGGGTTCGCTCGAGCGCTCCCGGTCGTCGCGTCGGATCCTACGATCGGGTGCCTCGTGGTCACGGGAGAGGGCGGAGCGTTCTGTGCCGGGGGTGATGTGAAGGGCTTCGCCGCGGCGCATCGTGAGCAGGCGGCCGGCAGTGTGGCCCGACCGTCCCCCGAGCGCCGGACCGATGAGCTGCGCGTCCTCCAGCAAAAGGTGTCGCTCGCCCTCCATCGGCTGCCGAAGGTCACGATTGCCGCCCTTCCCGGCGCGGCCGCCGGCGCCGGTCTGTCGATCGCGCTTGCGTGCGACCTCCGGGTGGCGACGGAGAGTGCAGTGTTGGCGACCGCGTTCGCGAAGATCGGCGCCTCGGGTGACTTCGGCGGAAGCTACTTTCTGACCCAACTGGTCGGACCGGCGAAGGCGAAGGAGCTCTACCTGTTGAGCGACCGGCTCAGTGCCCAGGACGCGCTAGCGCTCGGCATCGTGAACCGGGTGTTCCCCGACGCCTACTTTGACGAGGGCTGGCGCGCGTTGGCGGCACGAATCGCCGGTGGGGCACCTCTCGCCAACCGCGCGATCAAGGAGAACATCAACCGGGCCCTGGTCAGTGATCTCGCTGCGTGCCTCGATGCCGAGGCCGCGAACATGGTGGCGACGATGTCCACCGAAGATCACCGCGAGGCGTCGGCGGCGTTCGTCGAGAAGCGCACGGCGGTCTTCGTCGGCCGGTGAGTGACCGTGTTCGGACGTCGTTACGAGGTGGCCCAGTTGCGGCTTCGCTCGACGGCGCGGGTCCAGGTGTGATGTGCGGCGTCGGCAGTCACGCGTCCGACCGCCGGTGAGAAACGCGCTGATTCCGCCCAACTGTCGGCCACCTCTGCGACGCTCCCCCACACCCCTTCGGCAAGGCCGGCGGCGAAGGCGGCACCGAGCGCGGTGCACTCCGCATTGGCCGGTCGGCAGACATCGACACCAAGCTGATCGGCTTGAAGCTGGAGGAGGAAGTCCATGACGGATGCGCCGCCGTCGACGCGTAGCTCCATGAGCGACTTCCCCGAGACGCGTGCCATCGCATCGACGACGTCGCGCACCTGGAACGTGATCGCCTCCACGACGGCGCGGGCGATGTGGGCACGCCCGATGCCGCGGGTGAGCCCGACGATCGTTCCGCGCGCGTAAGGATCCCAGTACGGGCTCCCGAGTCCGGCGAACGCGGGCACGAAATAGACACCGTCGGTCGACTCAACCGACGCGGCGAGCGGCCCGATGTCGGCCGCGGTATCGATGATCTGAAGGCCGTCGCGCAGCCACTGGATCGCTGCGCCGGTGACGAAGATCGATCCTTCCAGGGCATACGTGAGTGGTCCGTTGTCGCCGAGGTCCCAGGCCACGGTGGTGAGCAGCTCCGCCGACGGAGGTGGTAGATCCGGTCCGACGTTGAGCAGCAGGAAGCTTCCCGTGCCGTACGTGTTCTTGGCCATGCCCGGTTTCACGCAGGCTTGTCCGAACAACGCCGCCTGCTGGTCGCCGAGGATGCCGCTGATCGGGATGCCGGCGAGCACGCCGCCGAGCGCGTCGGCGTGCACGGTACCGAGGCGGCCCGAGCTCGGTCGGATCTCGGCGAGCGCGGCCATGGGTACGCTGAACGTGTCGCACAGCTCGGGGGACCAGGCCTTGGTGCGGAGGTCGTAGAGCATCGTTCGCGAGGCGTTTGACGGGTCGGTCACATGGGCACCGCCGGCGGCGCCGCCGGTCAGGTTCCAGACGAGCCAATCGTCGATCGTCCCGACGGCGAGGTCGGCGTGTACCGGGACCCCGCCCTCACTGAGGAGCCACTCGATCTTCGTACCGGAGAAGTACGGATCGAGCACGAGGCCTGTTGCCGCTCGAACGGTCGGAAGGAACCCGTCGGCCGCAAGGTCGTCGCAGCGGTTCGCCGTTCGGCGGTCCTGCCAGACGATCGCCTTCGCGTGCGGCAGACCGGTCGAGCGGTCCCAGGCGACGACGGTCTCGCGTTGGTTGGTGATGCCGATCGCCGCGACCTTCGTGCCCGACGGGAGGCGGTGTTCGACGAGATCGCGCGTGACGATGACCACCGCGGCCCAGATCTCGCAGGCGTCATGTTCGACCCAACCGGGCTGCGGGAAGTATTGGGTGAACTCGCGATACGACGAGCCGACGGGCCGCCCTTCCTCGTTCATGGCAATTGCCCGGACCCCCGTCGTCCCTGCATCGATCGCAACAACTACGGTGCCCACGTACGCCTCCGGCTTCCTCCGGCATCCCGGATTCGCACACGGTAGCCGTGTCCGAATGCGGTGTCACCCGGAGTAGGCGCGCCGATCCGTTGGCCGCTGGTGGTTTGCCGGCGACGGTCGTACTCACCGGTTGCCGGCCCTACCCGTTGGCCGCTGGTGGTTTGCCGGCGACGGACGGTATCTCGGGTTGCCGGCACTACCCTTGGGCCGCTTGTCGTTTGCTGCCGACGTTCGCCGTGTCCGGTCGTTGGCCCTACCCGTGGGGGCTCCTTGCGAATCGCTCTGTTGACAGCCGGCGGACTTGCGCCGTGTCTCTCGTCGGCCGTGGGCGGGCTGATCGACGCCTATTCGACAGTCGCTCCAGAAGCCGAGATCCTGGCCTACCGCGACGGATACGCCGGGCTCCTCACCGGCGATTCGTTCGTTGTGTCGGCGGCCGGCCGTGCGCAAGCCCACTACCTCCATGGTCTCGGTGGAAGCCCGATCGGCAACAGTCGGGTGAAGCTCACGAACGTCGCCGACTGCGTGAAGCGCGGCCTCGTCGCCGAGGGGCAGAACCCTCTGTCGGTGGCCGCCGAGCGGCTCTCGGCCGATGGCGTCGATGTGCTCCACACGATCGGTGGCGACGACACCAACACGACCGCGGCCGATCTCGCCGCGTATCTGCACGAGCACGACTACGACCTCACGGTCGTCGGCCTGCCGAAGACGATCGACAACGACGTCGCCCCCATCGTGCAGACACTCGGTGCCCATACTGCCGCCGAGAACGGCGCCCGGTTCTTCGAGCACTTCGTGTTCGAGGGCACCGCGAACCCGCGCTCGCTTCTGGTGCATGAAGTGATGGGACGCAACTGCGGTTGGCTCACCGCGGCAACGGCCAGGGTCTACCGCGAGCGTCTCCTGGCCCGGGCCGATGCACTCGCCCCGGCATTCGGGATGGACACGTCCTTCCTCGACATCGACGCGGTCTATGTGCCGGAGTCGCCTGTCGACATCGCGTCCGAGGCGGCGCGCCTGCGGGCGGTGATCGATCGAAAGGGCACGGCGAACGTGTTCGTGAGCGAAGGTGCCGGCGTCGCCGACATCGTGAACGAGATCCTGGCTGCGGGGGGAGAGGTCGACCGCGACGCGTTCGGGCACGTCCGTCTCGACAAGGTGAACGTCGGCGGCTGGTTCTCGAAGAAGTTCTCCGACCTCGTCGGAGCGGAGAAGGCGCAGGTGCAGAAGTCCGGGTACTTCGCCCGCTCTGGTCCAGCGAACGCGAAGGATCTGACCCTGATCGCGTCAATGGTCGACGTCGCGGTTCGGTCGGCGCTCGGCCGCGTCAGCGGGGTCGTCGGCCACGACGAGGAGCGCGGTGGCGAACTCCGTGCCATCGAGTTCCCGCGCATCAAGGGCGGCAAGCATTTCGACCCCGCCACGCCCTGGTTCCAGACCCTCCTCACCGACATCGGCCAGGTCGCCCGCTAGCCCGTTGGGAGAGAGGTTGCCCGCAGCGCTTGTCGGGTGCTGCGCCGCTCGCTCCGCTCAACTGCTCGCAACACAGTCGCCGCGTAGGATGGGAGAGAGGTTGCCCCCATATATGGGGGCAGAACACCTCCGAACGACGTTGGGAGGCGTTCTGCCGCACATCGTCACCGCACCTCGTCACTCGGTGCCCACGGATCCGGGACGGTCGAGACACGAAGCGGGCATTGCGCGGAAGCGCCCGTAGCCTGGGGTGATGACCAAGCGCCGTTCCGTCTCCCGCACCCGGGTCGTTTCCGCTACGCCCCGGGCGATCTTCGACCTGCTCGCCGATCCGTCGAAGCACCCGTTGATCGACGGTTCGGGAACGGTGAAGGGATCACGGACCGACGCTCCTGCCCGGCTCGGCCTCGGTGCAACATTTGGGATGAACATGAAGCTGGGTGTTCCGTATCCCATCGAGAACACGGTCGTCGAGTTCGAGGAAGACCACCTGATTGCCTGGCGTCACCTGGGCGGGCATCGCTGGCGCTACGAACTCGAACCGGTCGACGGCGGCACACAGGTGACTGAGACGTTCGACTGGTCGACCGCGAAGTCGCCGGCGGCGCTGGAACTGCTCCGCATACCGCAGCGCAACACGCGATCAATCGAGAAGACGCTCGACCGCCTCGCCGCGCATTTCGCCTGACGCCGATGTCGCACTTCCGGCGGATCTCTGCGGCTGCGTCGGAGCGCGACCAGCGCCGTGCCGCGGCCGCCCTCCGCTCGCTCGGTGTCCGGGCGGGCGACCGGGTCGCGGTCGTCGCCCGCAATGCTCCGGAACTGATCGCCGTCGCGCTGGGCGCGCTTCGCTCCGGGGTTGTCCCGGTGATGATCAATGCGGACCTGCTTCTGGTCGAGCGCGCGGTGATCCTCGCCGACTGTGTCGCTTCCCTCGTCGTGGACGACCAGGGTGTGGCCGAGTTGGTTTCCGGATCGGCGGAGGTCGAGCTTGCCGGGGCGCCGCTCGCCCGTCCGATGCATTACACCTCGGGCACCACCGGTCGCCCCAAAGGCGTGTGGTCCGGTCTTCTCGCCGACGGGGATGCCGCTGCTCTTCTCGGCGAGGAACGCGAGCTGTGGGGGTTTGCCGCCGACGACGTGAACCTCGTGTGTTCGCCGCTCTACCACTCGGCCCCGCTTCGATTCGCGGCGGGAACCCTGCTGGCCGGGGGCGATGTCGTGGTGCTCGACAAGTTCCGCCCAGACGTGGCCCGTGAGGCGATGGCGGTCCACGGGGTCTCTTCGGCGTTCATGGCTCCCGCGCACCTCCAGCGATTGTTCGAAGACGGTCTGGGCGCCCCCGAGGTCTCGTCGTTCCGTCTGCTCGCCCATGCCGGGGCGCCGTGCCCCGAGGCCATCAAGCGGCAGGCCGTCGACGCGTTTCCGGAGCGCTCGGTGTGGGAGTTCTACGGCTCGACGGAGGGCCAGTTCACCGCATGCTCGACCGACGACTGGCAGCGTCGACCGGGTTCGGTCGGGCGCGCTCGGCCCGGCCGGTCGTTGTCGATCGATCCTGACTCCGGCACGATATGGTGCGACGTCCCTTCCTATGCGCGCTTTACGTATTGGCAAGACCCCGAGAAGACCGCTGCCGCCTGGCGGGGAAACGCCTTCAGCGTTTTCGATCTCGGCCGAATCGAGGACGGCTACCTCTACCTCGACGGTCGTCGGGACGACCTCTTGATCACCGGTGGGGTCAACGTCTATCCGCTCGAGGTCGAGATCGCGCTGGGGCGTTGCCCGGGCGTTGTCGAAGTGGTGGTCTTCGGTGTCGACGATGACCATTGGGGCCAACGGGTCTGCGCCGCCGTTGTCGGAAACATAAGTGAACAGACAATGTCCGAGTTCGCTGCCGGGGTGCTCGCGCCCTACAAGCGACCGAAGACCATCGTGTTTGTGGACGAGATCCCGAAGACGGCCACCGGAAAGGTCCGCCGGTCACGTCTCGCGGCCGACGTCGGCTTCGGCTGAGAGGTCGCCGTGTTCCGCAGGCGTGGCGCCGGCGAGACGAATCAGTCGATGAGCTCGGCCAGCCGGGAGCGGAGGAGCGGGTGCAGGACCGATCCTGCCGCCACGACGAGGTGGCGGGCCGGCTCGTCGTCGCGGAGTCCGGTCGACATGCCGCCGGCCTCTCGGACGATGACGGATCCGCCGCTCAGATCCCAGGCGTTGCAACCGCGTTCGTAGTAAGCGTCGAGGCGTCCACAGGCGACGAAGCACAGATCCAACGCCGCGGAACCTCCCCGCCGGATGTCACGGATGTCCGGGAGCAGGGTGTGCACGATCCCGCCCTGCCAGGCCCGGAGGTCGGCGTCGTACCCGAAGCCGGTGCCGATGAGCGCGTGCGAAAGCGCGTCGCATGAGGACGCCGTGACGCGTTGTCCGTTGCGGTAGGCGCCCTGGCCGATCGACGCGCTGTAGGTCTCGCGGAGCATCGGCGCATCGACGACGCCGACGGACCCGACCCCGTCGATCTCGATCCCGATCGACACGCTCCACTGGGGATGACCGTAGAGATAGTTGGTCGTGCCGTCGAGGGGGTCGATGATCCAGCGCACGCCGGACGTGCCCGGCGTATCGGTTCCCTCCTCGCCGAGGATCCCGTCATCGGGCCGTGCGGCCAGGATGCCGTCGACGAGCATCCGC
>JANOJN010000186.1:0-17904 GCA_031418775.1 Acidimicrobiia bacterium | reverse complement strand
CAATTGGCGGACCTGCTGTGGTCCGGGCTCGCCGGCATCACCCCCGAACGCCCCGCCAAGTAACGGCCCAATCCGCAGACGTGCGTGCCTGCCCGGTCGAAAAGCGATGGCGTCGAATCCACTCCGTCGACCATCCCTGTTTCGATTTGACAAACAACTTACGGTGGGTAAATTGCTATGCCGTAGGTCACTAGGGCCCCACGCGAGACCGGTCCACTCCCCGCAGCCTGAGGGGTGAGGCGGTAGCGCAGTCGAGCCACCAGCACTCGGTCTTCTGACGAGAGCACACCACGCACAATCAACACCCCCCAACACGAACCGGAGACACCCATGTCGATCACCGAAGACGTTTCTCGCCCATCGCACCTGCTTGGCAACGGAGCGCCCGTGCAGGTGGAGCAGACCCTGACCGACCTTCGTGTTTCGGGAACCATCCCCGCCGAGCTCGACGGCCGCTACCTTCGCAATGGCGCCAACCCGTTGACCGGTATGAGCGACCATCCCTTCTTCGGCGACGGGATGATCCACGGTGTGCGCCTGCGCGACGGAAAGGCCGAGTGGTATCGCAACCGCTATGTGCAGACGCCGTTCATCACCAACCCGCAGCTCAACATCTTGGACCTCGAAGTGGCGCTCGACATGAAGTCCTCCAAGGCCAACACCCACGTGATCGGCCACTCCGGCAAGATCATGGCGCTGGAGGAAGGTCACTTCCCCTATGTGCTCGACGGTCTGCTGAACACTGTTGGTGCTACGGACTTCGGCGGCAAGCTCACCGGATCGTTCACCGCGCATCCAAAGATCTGCCCGGTCACCGGCGAGTTGCTGGCCTTCGGCTATTCCGCCATGGCGCCGTATCTCACCTACCTGCGCGTGTCGGCCGACGGTCAGCTCGTGCAGCGTGAGGAGATCACGGTTGGCGGGCCGACGATGATGCACGACTTCAACGTCACCCAGAACCACATCATCTTCATGGACCTCCCCGCCGTGTTCGACATGGACCTGGCGCTTCGCGGCGACATGCCGATCCGCTGGGACGACAACTACCCGGCCCGTCTCGGCGTGATGCCGCGCAACGGCAACGACAGCTCCGTCGTCTGGTACGACATCAACCCGTGCTACGTCTTCCACCCGCTCAATGCCTACGAGGACGGCGACAAGATCGTGATCGATGTCGCACGCATGAGCCACGTTTGGCGCGACGGGGGCATGGACTTCCCGAGCCCGATGCTCTACCGCTGGACCATCGACACGAAGGCCGGCACTGTCGCCGAGCGTCAGATCGACGATCAGCCGGCCGACTTCCCACGCGTTCCCGACAGCCGCATCGGCCTCAAGCACCGCTTCGGCTACCTCATGGGCTTCGACGTCGACATGAACTTCGAGAACGCCAAGAGCTCCTCGGGCATGCTGCTCAAGTACGACCAGGAGACCGGCGTGCGCTCGTCGATCAACGTCGGGCTCGGCCGCCAACCCGGTGAGCCGGTGTTCGTTCCCGCCGCCAACGCGAAGAACGAGGACGATGGCTACCTCATCACGTACGTCTACGACGCCAACACCGAGCACAGCGAGTGCGTGATCTTCGACGCGTCGTCGATGAGCGACGAACCGGTCGCATCCGTCCACCTTCCGCGGGTGCCCTTCGGCTTCCACGGCAGCTGGGTCAACGCCACCGTCGCCGACTGACCCCGGGAACCCACCGAGAACCCACCGAGAACAGCGAACGTCGAGAACGAGCGATCCGATGTCCACGACATTGCTTGTCTGTTGCTGCGCCGCTCCGCGGCGCTTCACTGCTCGCACCGCGGGTGTCCCGACGGAGGTCGTCGCGCCATGACCACACCGCAATCCCTCACCGATGTCACCGTCGAATGGATGGCCGACGCGCTGGGCGTCGCGCTCGACGGCATCGACGTCGAAACGATCGGCGCCGGCCACGGGTTCATGGGCGAGTTGGCCCGAGTCACCCTGCGCTCCTCTGACCCCGCGGTGCCGTCCTCGGTGATCGTGAAGCTGCCCACGGCGGATCCCGGCGGCCGGTTCATCGGCGAGATGATGCGGGTGTGGGAGCGCGAGCACTGCTTCTACCGCGACGTCGCGCCGCAGCTGAACATCCGGGTTCCCGCCGCGCTGGTCAACATCTTGGAGCCGCCGTGTCTGGTGCTCGAGGATCTGGCGCCCGCGGTTCCCGGCGATCACGTCGCCGGCGCAACATTGGATCAGGCCGAGCGGGCGATTGATCTGCTTTCTCGCCATCACGCGGCATGGTTCGAGCATCCGCAACTGACGTCGTTCACGTGGATGCCCGGCCTCGACGATCCGCAGATCCTCACCCTCCCCGACACCTTCAACATGGGTTGGCCGATCTTCCTCGAGCGCTTCAAGGGCGAGCTCCCCGAGCGGGTCCTGCGGTGGTGTGAGCAGTTCGTCGTCACCATCCCGGAGTGGATCCAGAGCCATTTCGACGATCGTTCGACCATCGTTCACGGCGACTTCCGGCTCGACAACATGTTCTTCCTGGCGGACGGCGGCGTTGCCGTGATCGACTGGCAGATGAGCATGAAGGCGCCGGGCCAGACCGACCTCGTCTACTTCTGTGCCAACAACCTCAGCGTCGAGATGCGGCGAGAACACGAAGACGCTCTCATTACGCGCTACGTCGATGGGCTTCACGCGGCAGGTGTGCCGGCCGAAGCCGTCACGCTCGAAACCGTCCGCCACGGCTACCTCGAAGGGCTGCTCTTCTACGCCGTGTCCTTCGGCGCGAGCCTTCTCGCCATCGACCCCGCGAATGAGCGCGGTGCCGCGCTCTTCGATGCGTTGGTCCGTCGCACGTTCACCGCGGTCGACGATCTCGACGTCGGCACCGCACTTGGGTTCGCATGAATCGCCGCCGCCTGTAACACTCCGCACGTAGCACCCCGCAACTGACACTCCGCAACTGACACTCCGCAACGTTTTGTCTCAACGAACACCAGTAGTTCCCATGACCAACCAAGGAGCGAACAAAGCCATGACACCCACGACACGCAACGCGTTGCGAACGATCGCCGTTCTCACCGCGCTCTCTCTCTCCGCCACGATGGCGCCTGCCGCGCGCGCGGCGACGAAGGCGAAGGCGAAGCTGACCCCGTCCAACAACTTTCCGACCCTGAAGCCGGCCAAAGGCGCCGTGTTCACGATCGGGATGACCAACACCGAAGGCGCGGCCGGCGGACTTGACTATCCGGAGATCCGCACCTTCGCCCAGAGCGCGGTCGACTACTTGAACAAGCGCGGCGGAATGGGTGGCCGTAAGATCAAGCTCGAGGCGTGTGTGGTCAAGGCCTCGCCGGAAACTTCAGCGGCGTGCGCCCAGGAACTTGTCGGCAAGAAGGTCGACGCAATTCTCCTCGGTCTCGACATCTTCCCGGGTTACGCGACCTACGACGCGGCCGGGATCCCGGTCTTCGGCGTGCTTCCGATTCTGCCGGGCGACTACACCGCGAAGGCCGTTCTCTTCGGAGGGGGCAATGCCACCTCGATGGCGATCACCGCTGCCGCCGCCAAGATTCACTACAAAGCCAAGAACGTCGGCATCCTCGCCGCCGACAATCCCGGAACCGCCGGCACCGTTGCTGCGCTCGAGGGAGCGCTCAAGAAAGCCGGGATCAACTTCAAGACGGTGAAAGGCGGCGACAACGAGACTGATGCCGGCTACCAGGGCCTCATGCGTGAAGCTTCGAAGGACAATCCCGAAGTGTTGATCTCGCTGTATGGCGATGCCGGATGCATCGGTACGATCCGCGGACGGGCGTCTCTCGGCATCAAGATTCCCGTGCTGTCCACCATCATCTGCGCGGGCACGAACGTTCGCGCCGCCGCCGGCGACGACTTGCTCGGCTGGGCATTCCCCGGCGCCCAAACGGACCAGCTCACCCCGGAGCGCGCCATCCTCCAGGCCATTACTGCGCCGGTGCGCAAGGTCAAGCCCGCCGAAATCGACCCGGGTGCGCTGGGCCTCGGAGTGCTTGGCGTCCAGGGCATCATGACGATGGCCGAGCATGCCAACCGGATGAGCGCCAAGAAGATCAAGGTCACCGGACCGTCGCTGTTCTCCTTCTTCCAGACGGTGCGCGGAACGACCGCGTGGCCGAACCAGGCAAAGCTGGAATGTGGCGCAGTCCCGGCCTACCCGGCCGTCTGCGCGTTCTCGTTCCCCGTGGGTGAATACACGAAGGACGGCAAGATCACCACCATTCCCGGGCTCGAGTCAGTTGACGTCAAGGCGTACCTTCCGTAGCCAACCGACCCGGCTCGAACTCTCCACGTAACGTTCGTCTCTCGTGACCGACTACGTCTTCTATTTGCTGCTAGGTAGCGGAGCGGCGGCAATCATCGCGGCGTTCGGGCTCGGGTTGGTCATCACCTACCAGGGCTCGGGCATCGTGAACTTCGCCTATGGCGGTATGGCGATGTGGACGGCGTTCGTCTACGGCGACCTTCGGACGGGTGCCTACCCGTTCCCCGTTCCCGGACTCCCGGCTCGCTACCACTTCGGTGGTGGCGACGTCGGGTTCCGGTGGGGGTTCTTTCTCGCAATGTTGACGGCTGCGGCGTTAGGACTCATCGTCTATCTGCTGGTGTTCCGGCCGCTCCGAAAAGCCCCGGCGCTCGCCCGTGTCGTGGCGAGCGTCGGGTTGGTGATCCTGCTCATGGATCTCGTTCGGGGCCGTTTCGGGGACACCACCGTTTTTCGTGTCCCGAGCATCCTTCCGAGGGAACCCGTATCGATTGCTTCTGGTCTGACGGTACCGCGCGATGGTTTGTGGCTCGCCTTCATCGTTCTGGTCATGGCTGCTGCGTTGTGGGCAACCTTTCGCTTCACCCGCGTCGGCTTGATCACCCGCGCTGCGGCCGAGAACGAGAAGGGAGCCGTGCTGCTCGGCTTCTCACCGGATCTGCTGGCCGGCGCAAGCTTCGTGATCGCTTCGGTGGTCGGCGGTCTGGTGGCCATCCTCGCCGCACCGATGATCGCCCTCAACACCACGGTGCTGACCTTTGCCTACCTGATTCCTGCTGTGGGTGCGGCGTTGATCGGCGAATTCAAGAGACCGCTTCCGACGGTCGCCGTCGGCATGGCGATCGGCATGATCCAATCGGTGTTCACGAAGCTCCAGAACGACCTCACGTGGTTCCCGAAGTATGGAGCGCGTGAAGGCCTTCCGTTCATCGTGATCATCATCTCGATGGTGGCGATGGGCGAACGTCTGCCTGACCGCGGTGCGGTCGACAACTGGAAGCTTCCGGAGGTTCCCCCGGCGAGGATGACTCCGTTCTCCGCGCTCATGCCCGCCGCTCTAGCGATCGCCGGTTTGCTGTTCCTCGGGCCTCTCTGGCGGGGCGCGATCATGACGACGCTGATCGCGATCGTCTTGGCGCTTTCGTTGGTGGTTCTCACCGGATTCGGGGGCCAGACGTCGCTTGCGCAGATGGCCTTTGCCGGCGTGGCCGGGTTCACACTCTCCAAGCTCGCGGTCGGGTGGGAGATTCCGTTTCCGATCGCACCCCTGCTGGCCGCATTGGTGGCGACGGCATTCGGTCTCCTCGTCGGGCTACCCGCATTGCGTGTTCGAGGAACCAACCTGGCGATCATCACTCTCGCCGGCGGCCTCACCGTTGCGGAGTTCTTGTTCAAGAACCCCGACTTCATCGGCGACACCAAGACGGCGGGAGCCAAGGTTCCGAATCCGAAGATCGGTGGATGGGACGTCGGCTTGATCCTCGGCAACAAGTCCTCTCGACCGATCTTCGGGATCTTCCTGGTGGTCGTGGTACTCATTCTGTGCGTCGGCGTGGCCAACATTCGCAAGAGCTCGACCGGTCGGCGGATGCTGGCGATCCGTTCGAACGAGCGGGCCGCAAGTGCCATCGGCATCAACGTCGCCAACGGCAAGATGATGGTCTTCGCCGTGTCGTCGTTCATCGCCGGAATCGGCGGTTGTCTGATCGGCTACCGGTTCGGCTCGGTCTCCGACGTTTCCTACGGAACGATTGCATCGCTTGCCGCACTTGCCGTGGCGTACCTCGGTGGGATCACCAGCGTGAGCGGTGCCGTTACCGCGGGAATCGTCGGGTCATCAGGCGTCGCGTTCTACACGATGACCCGCGTGGTCGGGTCGCTCGGGAAGTGGGAGTTCTACATCGGCGGGGTGCTGCTGATCTTCACCGCCATCCAGAACCCGGAGGGCATCGCCGGGGCGTTCCGCGCCCAGGCGGCGGAGAAGAGGCTCAAGAAGGCGCGAACCGCATCCGCTCTTGCCAGCCCGAGCGGACTGGCCGTGGAAGCCAAATGACGTTATTGCAAACCGACAAGATGTCGGTCACGTTCGGCGGCCTGCGTGCCGTCAACGACGTCGACTTCGCCGTAACCGAAGGTTCGTTGGTCGGGTTGATCGGGCCGAACGGCGCCGGCAAGACGACCTTCATCGACGGCATCACCGGCTTCGTCCCCACCACGGGCAAAATCGTGTTCGACGGTCACGACATCACGCGCCTGCCCGTGCACAAGCGTGCCGGTCTGGGGCTCGGGCGAACGTGGCAGTCGCTCGAGCTCTTCGACGATCTCACCGTCGAAGAGAACCTGTTCGTGGCGGCCGACAAGCAGACCGCGAAGAATTTCCTGCTCGACATCGTCGTGCCCGGCCGGCGTCGAGACCGCGAGAGCGTCGAGGCCGCCATGGACATTCTTGGGATCGGCGAGCTTGCCAAGAAGAAGCCCAACGAAATCAGTCAGGGTCAACGCAAGTTGGTGTCGGCAGCGCGTGCGCTCGCCACGCGTCCGAAGCTCCTTTGCATGGATGAACCGGCGGCAGGACTCGACACGCAGGAAAGCGTGCAACTCGGCCGAAGCCTCCGCAACATCGTCAACTCGGGCACCAGCGTCTTCCTGGTCGACCACGACATGGGCCTGGTGCTCACCATCTGCGACTACATCTACGTCATCGAGTTCGGGATCAAGATCGCCGAAGGCACCCCGGCGGAGATCAAGCGGGACCCGCGGGTGATCGAGTCCTACCTCGGTCAATCAGCCCGCGACGAGCAGGGGAGCGATCCGTCATGAGTCTCCTCACCATCAGCGACATGTCGACCGGCTACAACGGTGTGCCCGTGGTCCGCGGTCTCAACCTCCACGTGGACGAAGGTGAGGTGGTCGCGCTTCTCGGCCCGAACGGTGCCGGCAAGACCACCACCCTGCTCACCACATCGGCATTGAACCCGATCCTCTCGGGCGACATCACAGTGCTCGGGAAGTCGATCAAGGGTCGACGTCCGCACCACGTGGCACGCGAGGGCCTTTCGCACGTACCGGAGGACCGGAGCCTGTTCTTCCAGCTGACCGTCCGCGAGAACCTGCGTCTCAAGGCGAAGCGAGGGTCGACCGCGCTGAATGAGGCACTCGAGTACTTCCCGGCCCTTGAAGCGCTGATGGATCGTCGCGCCGGACTCCTCTCCGGTGGTGAACAGCAGATGCTCGCGGTTGCCCGCGCGCTTACGGGTCGCCCGAGGCTGCTCATGGTGGACGAGATGAGTCTCGGCCTTGCGCCGATCATCGTCGAACGCTTGCTGCCGGTGCTGCGGGCCATCGCCGCGAAGAGCGGCACCGGGATCCTCCTTGTGGAGCAGCACGTGCATCTTGCCCTGGAGGTCGCCGACCGGGCCTACGTCCTCAGTCACGGCAACCTCGTGCTGGAAGGCACGGCCGCGCATCTGCGCGAGAACCGTCATCTCCTGGAGAGCAGCTACCTCGGAGGCGTCGAGCACGTCTAGTTCGCGGCGGAGGCCAGGCGGCGGAGAGTTGTCGCGCTGGGTCGCTCCAGGAGCGACTCAGCGCAACAGGTCCACCTTCAGTCTGTTGGCCCTCAGCTGAGGCGGCGGAGTTCGGCGTTGCGGATGTAGACGGTCACGAAGATCACCCAGCCGACGGCTCCGGCGCCGCTGATGGCAATGCCGGTGCTGAAGTTGTGGGCGATGAAGCCGAGGCCGATCGCGCCGATGGGCATGAAACCGGCCTGAATGAGGACGAACAGTCCCATCACCCGTCCCATGAGTGCTTGCGGGGTGCTCGACTGGATGAGTCCCTGGTTCATGTTGATGTAGAACCCGCCACACAGGCCCATGAACAGCGACACGATCAGCATCATCGCGAAGGTGTTGGAACGGCCCATGAGGAACGTCATCGTCGATCCCCCGATGACCGCCCGCTGGAACAGCTTTCCCTTGTTCGCCATGTCACCCTTGCGGATGAGGATCAACGAGGTGATGGCGATGCCGACACCCATGCAGGCGAGGAGAAGGGCGGAGTCGCCGGCGTCTCGTCCGAGCGCTTCTTTCACGTGGACCTGAGAGGTGACCATGACCGCCGGGTTGATGGTGACGCTGGCCACGATCAACAGGCCGAATAGCGTGCGGAGGTTGCGGTCGTGCCACACGTGACGCACGGCGTCGAGCGTCTCGTTGCGCACAGATCGCCTGGGTCCACGTTCGGGCTGGGCGGGAACGCGGAGCTTGCGGAGGAAGCCGATGCCCAGGATCATCAAGGCGGCCTGAAACCAGAACGCGCCCTCGAAACCGAACTGTCCGCCGACGGCGCGGGCCAGCACCGGTCCGAGGATCATCGACGACGTCATGGCGAGCGCGTTGATGGCGATGGCACTGAACAACTGCTGCTTCGGGACGATGGCGGAAATCATCGAGGATCGAACCGGCGAACCGACCGCCGACGCCGATCCGGCGATGAGCGAAGCCACGATGACCCAGCCGTACGTCGCCCGCCCGGTCGACACGAAGATGGCGGTCACCGCCATGATCGCCGCGCCGGCAAGCTGGGTCGTCATGAGGAGTAGACGCCGGTCGAGACGGTCGGCCCACACGCCGGCCTGCAGGGTGATCAGCACGGTCGGGATGCCGAGCGTGAAGACGATGAAGCCCTGTTCGCGTTCTCCACGGTTGAGACCCTCGAGCACGAGCCATCCGTAGACGAAGCGCTCAGCGTTGGCGACGAGGAAGAACGCGATGTTGTTGGCCCACAGGAACCGGAAGTTCGGGATCGACAGTGCGCTCCGAGGCCGCTCGATCGGGACGTCGGTAGGCACGTCGACAGCGACCTCGTCGGCGTGATTCACCCCTGCATGTTCGCAGGAAAGATGAACGAAAGCCGAACTCACGGTAAACGAAGGTCGCGTCGACGGATCAGCTGAGGTTTGCTCGGTATGCCTGCCTCCCGAAACCCTGGGCGCTCGGGGCCGCAGTTCGCACAATCGCCACGTCCGAAGCACGTCGGGCCGAACCCTCGAAGTGAGAGTGCGGCCCGATGCTCTGGGGGAGATGCGCCGACGCAGCACCGCTCGGACGTCCCATCCGTGGTCGCTGTCAGTCGTCGCGGCTGTCGCGTTCGTTGTCGTTGTCCCGACACGATGCCCGGTTCTTCTCGGCGTCGAGCTCGTCGACCACACGGCCGTTCACCAGCACCTGCAACGTGGTGTTGCGGGCCGAGCGATCTGTCGTGAACGGGGCCGAGAGCGCTCCGGCGGCGACGGTTGCCGTACCGGTCTGGGAGGGCACGGCGTTCTTCACCCGCCAGCTGAAGGTCACGGTGGCGGTACCCCGGTTCCTCACCGTCCAGGTGAAGACCTGGTACTGCGCGTTGTTGATTCCGGTGCATACCTGGCGGATCCGCAGAACGGGTATTGCGACCACGATGTCGTCGTTGGTGATCGTCCCGGTTGCGGTGCTCCGAGCGAAGGCACTGCCCGAGGGAAGCGTTCCCGAGAGGACAACCTGGAATGCTTCGTCCAGCTCCACGACGCCGTCACCGACGACGTTGACCGAGACCGTCTTCGACGTTTGTCCCGGTGCGAAGTCGATCGGGACCGCGGCGAGCGCACCGAAGTCCGACGGAGCAGTAGCGGTGCCGTTGGTCGTCGTGGCAGTGAGGGAGACCGGGACCGTGAGGGCGTTCGACAGCGACACGCTGAACGTCATCACCGAGGTCCCGCTGTTGCCTTCGACGGCCGACGAGTCGGCGATCGAGACCGTAGCCGACTCGGTGACGGTGACCGGCGAAGCCGCCGACGTGGCCGCGAGCACGTTGCTGTCGCCGCTGTAGACCGCGGTCAGCGAACGGGGGCCGACAGGAGAAGCCGTCCACGAGAACGCCGCGGTGGCCGCCGTCGGCGTGGCTCCGGCGACGAGCGCGATCGGACCGCTCAGATCGGCCGTGCCGTCGAAGAACGTCACCGTTCCTCCGGGACGCAGGTAGGCCGAGGAGACCTGGGCCGTGAGCGACACCGATGTTCCGACTGAAGCAGCTCCCGGGGCGTTGAGCGTGACCGTGGACGGGGCCTGCACCACGTTGACGGTCAGCGTTCCGGTGCTGTCGCCGAAGCGTGCGCTGCCGGTGAAGGCACTCGAGTAGTTGAACGTTCCGGCTCCACGCTGTTGGGCGAGCATTGCCTTCCCGAGTGCGTCGACCGCGACCGATCCGAGCGGCGAACCGTCGGAGAACGCCACCGAACCCGCAGGAACGGCAGAGCCGGATACCGCGGCGACCGACGCCGTGAGGTCAAAGAGCTGACCGGCGATGAGGCCGCTCGGCGCAGCGGTCAACGTGGTGGTCGTTGCCGGTTTGTTCAGGCTGAGGCCGACGACGACGGGATCATGGTCGGAAACGCGGTACTGGTCCGGCGCATACAGCGTCGCCTGGAGATTGGCGGTTTTGAAGTCGGTGTTGTAATCGAGCACGCTCGGCTCGTCGGCGTTGATGTGGAACTCCTCGACGCCGGCAACCTGGCTCAGCATCGACGCCGAGCTGAGCGCGTAGTCGAGGTAGCCCCACTGGCCGTCGAACACGTAGGAGTAGGCGTTGGCGCCGATCAACGATTCGGCCAGGTTGGTGAATCCCGCAGTGATAAGCGCGGTTATCGAGTCTTCCTTGGCGTAGGAGTTGTAGTCGCCGAGCAGAAGGATGTCGGGGTCGGCGGTCCCGGTCGGATCGGTGGCCAGCCACGCCGCGAGTTGCGTCGCCGCACTTGCCCGGACGGCGGCACAGTTCCCCTGACCATCGGCGGTAGCCGGAGCGTCGCAGGCGCTGCCCTTGCTCTTGAGGTGGTTCACGTTGACGACGAACCGTGCCCCGTTGGAGTTCTGCTCGAACGCTTGGGCCAGCGATGCACGGTTGCGAGGGCCGCTGTCGCCGGCGTTGACGAAGGCAACCGTGTTGAGCGCCGCAGTCGCGCCAACGGGGGTGACGCTCCCCGGCTTGTAGATCACGCCGACCTTGATGGCGTCGGAACCGAGTGCGTCGACCTGGCCAGTCTGCTGGTCCACATCGATGAAGGCATAGGTTCCCGGCGCTGTTGCAGCATTGAGCTTGTCGACGAGGAAGGCGATCGCGCTGGTCGCGCTGTACCCGTCGTTCTCGATCTCGTTGACGCCGAGCACATCGACGTTGAGGCTCGTGATCGCGGAAACGGTCTTCGGCCACTGGCGGTCGAACTCGGCTTGGGTGTCCGCGCCGCGGCAATCAGCGGCCGCTCCGGTGGTGCCGAAGAGGCAGTTGTCGACGGTGTCGGGCAGGCCATCGAAGGTGTTGAAGAAGTTGAGCAGGTTGAATCCGGCGACCTTCAGGGTTCCCGCCACCGTCGGCGCAGTCGGCCGGGTGTTCGCCTCGACGAACTGCACGGCACCGTTGAGCGCGTTGATCGGACGGAGGCGGAAGGCGTTTCCGCTCGCCGCGTTTCCGGCCCACGTGTAGGTGAGGACACCGACCGAGCCTGTCGTGGTGTCGCCGCCCCGAAGCGTGTTGGACGCCGACAGCGGGGTTCCGTTGCGTCCGAACACGATCGGATCGGGGTTCTGGCTCTGCAGGGCATCGTCGATGATCACCCTGCTGAGGTTGTTGGCTGCCTGGAGCGCAGTGGCGGGGGCACCGGGAGCGACGACGCTCGTGGGCTGGCGGAGACGGTCCCCGGACGACACGACCACCTGACCGAAACGGCCGAGCTGGAAGTGCTCGGTCACGAACAGCGTCTGCGGGAACCGGACGAGCATACCTTCGTATGCCTCGAACGCAGTGGCCGATGCCGCAGGCAGAGTGACGTCGGTCGGAGCAACGGTTCCCGTCCCGCACTTGGTGAGCGAGGTGACCGAGCTCAGCTGCGTCTGATCCTGGAACTCACCGACCGTCCCGGTCACCACGACGACATCGCCGAGGGCGACGGAATCGTTGTTGGCGTTGAACACGAAGATGCCATCAGAGGTGGCCGCGTCGGCGTCACCCGTGGCGTCTTGGAGGAAGAAGCCGCGGAGGTAGTTCGCCTGGGTGCCTCCCGTCGGGAGTTCGTAGTCTCCGACCACGACACCCTTAGTTGTGCGCACGCCGGGGATCGGTGATGTCGAACCGCTTCCCTGGATCGACGAGATAGGGGCGAACGGCGACGTGCAGGGGTCAGCAGCAACGGTGGCGAACGTGAACACGTAGTTCGCGGCCATGGTGTCGGGGGGATCGATGGCGTCGGTATCGGTCACGAGTGACGCCGTCACCGTCACCGTGCAGGATTCACCCGCGACGAAATCGGTGTCGGGGTTGAGCGTCCAGACGGTGGGGCCGCCGGTCACCGTCACCGGATGCGCCCCGCTCGTGGTGCAGGTCACGGAGAAGGCACCGGTCGTGGCGACCGACTCGCTCATGGTGATGGTGATGTCTGCGCCGACCGCGATTCCCGCTGCGTTGTCGGCCGGAACCGTCGAGGTGACCGACGGGGCGGTGTCGCCGGCCGTGGCGAGACCGCTGACGGCGATGTTGTCGATGCCGACCCATTCATCGTTGCCGGCAGCGTTCGCCGTGATGATGCGCAGCTGCACGACCGGCTGGTTGTCGACGGCACTCGGAAGCGTGACGTTGACCGACGTGACGAGGGTGGCCAGGCTCGGGCCGCTCGTGGCGTCGGCGACGAAGGCCGCCGGAACGTTGGTGAAGGCCCCGGTCGTGCCGACCCTGTACTGAAGGGCCAACGGCTGGATGGCGTTGTCAATCGAACCATCGAGGTCGCGAAGGTCGTAGCGCACGTTGATCGTGTTCGACGACGTGAGATTGAGGGGGAGGACGATGTTCGGCGCGTCGGCGGTGCCGGACCCGGTCAGCGCAATCGTCGGGTCGGTCAGCGCGAACTCGGCGACTCCACCTGTCGTAAAAGTGGCGGGGTTTGTCTGGTTGGCGTTCACATCGACGGTCACGGACCCTTCGCCGAGCAGCGTCTGCGGGTCAGCCGCAGTGACAGTCGTGATGTCGTCGCCGCGGTACCCGACGACGCCGGGGACTCCGCTCCAGCTGTCGTCGGCGGTGATGAGTGCGGGGTTGGCCCAGTCCTGCGTGAACTGCGCGGGCTGGACCGTCTGCGGGGTCGAGTCGGCGAAGGCGACGCTCGGCAGCCCGACGGCGAGTACAGCAGCGAGGGCTGCTGTTCCGGCGAGACGGGCGCGGGATCGCTTGTGGCGAATCCTCTGTGTGCTGCTCGACGTGTGCGGTGTGCTCATGCGATCGTCCCTCTCGTTGTCCGTTGTCCGTTGTCCGTGGTCCGTTGACGGATCCGCGAGGACGGTAACGACGCGACGTGGACAGCGAACGACGCACGTGCTGCCTCCGCATGAACCGGGCATGACCGCTTCCCCCCAGCTCGGCTCCCGAGGTAGGCCGTGCTCGTTGCTGCTGCGGCGGCGGTGGCCGAGCGCCATGCGTCCACGTCGGCGGCAGCAATGGCAGGGGGAGGCTTGCGGGTGATTTCGGCGACGAGCGCGTGAGCGAGGGATGCACGGCGACGAGGGCCGGCGGTCAGTCCGTCGCGGCGCCACCGTCCGCAAGGTTTCGCGCCCCTGCCTCCGCAGGGGTGAAGAACACCTCGCCGTCGCCCCAGTTGTAGGAGATCACGTCGTCGGGAAGTTCGGCCTCGTTGCCGCAGAGAACCTCCAGCTCTTTCGCGGTGAGGACTCCGAACATGGCGAATGCTTCGGCGACCGAGGGGTCTGGTTGTGGCGTGCTTGTGGCGCCCGGCGACGCTGCTTCGAGGGCGTCGACGTACGCGGCGAACGGCATCCAACCGGGCACCGTGTGCTCACCGGTCGGTCCACGGAACAGCACCGTGGGAAAGTCGTAGCGGTCGTGGCCCTCGGAGTGGCGCATCACTCCGGCCATCGGATCGTCACTTTGGTATGCGCGCACATAGTCGTTCGGGGTTCGGGCCTCTGCCCAGTCCGCCCGGTACATCTCGGCAACGCTGCTCGACGTGAAGTCGATCAACCAACGGTCCTGATCGAATCCCGGCACACCGGCGAAGGTTTCGAGGAACTCGTCGGCCGTTTCCGGTCCCCGTCCGAACAGGAAGATCGATTCGCGGATACGGCGGAGGGCGCGGCGTTCGACGTCGTCTCCTTGCAGGGCCGCCGCCTTGATGGCGCGTCCGGCCGGGTCGGTCGAACGCAGCATGAGGTGCATGGGTTTCGGATAGGGCTGACCGGTGATGTTGGTGACCCGTCGCCAGTACTTCTCCATGGGCAGTGCCGCGGATTCGCGAGTCCACTCGGGAACTCCGGTGGAGAGGTCGCCGGCCAGTCCGCCCATGACCGTGCGCCAGTTGCACCGATCTTCGTAGCGCCATCGGAAGAGCCGAAAGATCGGCTCCGCTCCCCAGGCGACGGAGCAGAGCGGATCGGTGAACTCGACGACATCGACGCGATCAGACGGCATGGCTTCACCCTCTCACAGCGCGCGTTCATCTCGCCTGGGCAGGTTTCGCCGACGCCGTCACTCCGAATGGTCGGGCGTTCCCGTGCGTCTGCGTGTGCGTGTCGCGTCGTCGTCACCGTCGGAGTTGCATCGGGATCGGAGGGATCTGATCGCGATCCGGAGGGATGTAAGCGGAGTGATGAGGAGTCCGACGAAGGTGGTCGGGTGGGTTTCGTCGATCCCGTAGCGCTCCGGCTGACGGTCCTTCGGTACCCGGTAGGTGCCGAAGAGTTGGTCCCACACGGGAAGGAAGGCGGCGTAGTTGGTGTGGATCGACGCCGGCTCGTTGGCGTGGTGCCAGTGGTGGAAGTCGGGGGTGGCGACGATGCGATGGAGTGGACGCAACCGCCAGCGGACGTTGGCGTGGAGGAACAGGCCGACGACCATCTGGAGGATGGCGATGCCGCCGGTGATCTTCGCCGGGAACCCGGCGGCGATGAGAAGGAGGACCGGAGGTCCGAGCAGAAACCCGTCGAGGGGATGGACGCGTATGCCGCTGAGCCAGTCGAGTTGCTCGCCGGTGTGGTGCACGGAGTGGAACCGCCAGAGCGTGGCCTTCTCGTGGGCGAAGCGGTGCACCCAGTAGCCGGCAAGGTCGAACAGCACCGCGCCGAGGATCGGCAGCGCGGGAGCGGGGAGCATGGCGACGAGTGGACGGAGCGCGAGTCCCGGCAGCCACGCCAGGCTCACCACGCCGGCGACGGCGGCGACGACGAGACCCACGCCGGAGATCAGCGGCGTCGCCAGAGCGAAGGTGAGGTCGGTGCCGAGACCCTGGCGTCGTACACGTTGTCCGCGGTGGCGCGGGAACAGCTTCTCGAATGGCACCACGAGGACGAACAGGGCGACGATGAGGAACGGCGCAGCCGCGTTCGTCCTCACCGAGATGGCGACGATCAGTCCGGCCAACGCGATGTGGACGAGGCGTTGTCGTCGTGTCGACGTTCGTCGTGGGTCGGTGTGCGGCGAGTGCGGCGAGTACTGCATGTTCGGCGGCACGTTCGTCATGGTTCGATGGTGCGCCCATACGTTGGAGAGCGGAACCAGGGAGAACCCTGAACCGACCCTGGCCCTGCGCCCGTGCTTGTTGCACGCGGAGTCGCAACCGCCGGCGTCTTGTGGCGCGGTTCCAACCGGCAGGCGCGACTCTCCCGAGCGCTTTCTGGTTGCGTGGTCGCATCGTTCGACGACGTCGCTCGCGCTGCCGGAGTTCTGTGCGGCAATGCGAGAACGAGTGACGTGGTGGACGCCTCGGTCGCTCTCGCGGTCGCATCGCTCGGTGCTGACCGGCTCTACACGAGTGATCTCGCCGACCTGCGTCACCTACTGCGCGTTCTCGAGTACCGCACGGTCAAGGTGGTGCGTTGTTGAACGGGACCGTACCCTGTCTCCATGCCCCCGATCGATATCGAAGATTCCGACTATCTCCTCAAAACGACCAAGCAGGTCCGCAAACGTCTCGACCTTTCCCGTCCTGTTCCTCGAGAGTTGTTGCTCGACTGCATCGACGTGGCGAGTCATGCGCCAATGGGCGGCAACCTCGAACGCAACCGCTGGCTCATCATCGACGACAAGGAGTTGATGGCCCAGATCGCGCCGTACTACCAGGAGTACGGCCGGCAGTACCTTGCGGCGAGCGCCGGTGCCCAGGGCCGCCAGGGCAAGGTCGTCGAGTCGGCCATGTACTTGGTGGACCACATCGCCGACGTGCCCGCGTGGGTCATTGCCATGCGCCTCGACCGCCTTCCCGACGACGCGCCACGGGGTGACATCGCCGCGTATCACGGCAGCGTCGCCCCCGGAGTGTGGAGCTTCCAGTTGGCGGCGCGGGCACGTGGGCTCGGCTCGGCGTGGACCACGTTCCATCTCCACTACGAGCAGCTCATCGCCGAGATGCTGGGCATCCCGTCGAGGGTGAGTCAGATCGCCCTTCTGCCGGTGGCGTATTACACCGGCGACGACTTCTCCCCGGCGCCGCGTCGACCGGCCAGCGAGATCACGTTCTTCAATCGCTGGAAGCAGACCGACTGACGCTCCGCAGTTCGTGCCGATCGCTGGTCCGCCCGGCCGCCACCCCCGGCGCTCACGGGAGCTGCCAGAATGCCCCGGTGAGACCGAGGGTGTCGAGGACCGACTGGTTCTGGTCCCGAGTGTGAGGACGCCAATCCGGGGAGAGGCGATCGCCCCACCATGCATGGGCGAGGTCGCACAACATCGAGAGGCTGATCGTCGTTCCTGGGGAGCGTCCATCGAGCCAGCGCACGATGTGCTCTTCCGACCGGAAGAGGTTCATGGTGCTTCACGAGAAGACGATGTCATCCCACCACTGCGACGCGGGGACGAGACAGTGGAAGAACACGTCGTTCTCCGCTATCGACTGGCGAGCCTCGACGCGCACGGTGATCTCGTCGCCGCAGTCGGCGCAGGCCGTTTCGATCTGGCCGTCGGTGTGGAGTGCGGCGCAGATGCCGAGCGCATCCCACGCGCAGTTGGCGTACCACGATCGTCCGTCGGCGTGCACGCGATACGGAGTCGGTCGGGCGGCGAAGGGGTTCGCCATCCGGAGTTCATTGGTACCGGGGTACAGGACGAGGGCATGCGCGTCGTGCAGCCGCTGCCAGCCCAGCGCCACATCCGCTGACGCCATGCCGGCGCGCCCCGCCATTTCGTCAGCCGTAGGTGAACGCCCGAGCTCGACAAAAAGACCGTAGGTCGTGTTGCGCAGCGCGATGTCGAGGTCGTCCATTCGAAGAACGTATACCTGGTGGACGGCGGCCGGCCCGTTCGGTCGGGCCAAACGCCCGGGGGCCGCTCCGGCGCTGCCGGGATGGCTCTTGGTCGCTGGGCTTGCCCGGTTGGCCCGGTGTCTGTGTCAGAACGTCGGCACGGACGTGTCGGAGTCGTTCGAGGCAGAGGTTGCGGGCGTGCGCGATCGATTCGTGGTGTGGTTCGGTGGGGGCGGTTCGTTCGGTTGGTGTTGTTGTTGGTGGCCAGGGTTCGGGGGTTTCGTTGTCGACGGTCCAGGTGCCGTTGGGTTGTCGGGTGATGTTGTTGCCGGTTTCGTGGCGGTGGGTGTGGTGTCC
>JANOJN010000185.1:0-3700 GCA_031418775.1 Acidimicrobiia bacterium | reverse complement strand
AGACGAGCTCACCGAGAACTTCGGTGACGGTGTGTACTTCGTGGACCTTGGAACCACAACGAGTGCAGCGCAGATCGGCGAGGCGTTTGCCGCCGCATGCGGTGCCTCGGTGGGCTTCGCCGGAGCATTCGAGGCCGTCGCTCGCTGCCTGGAAGATCGCGAGGCATTGCTCGTCGTCGACTGCTGTGAGCACGTCGTGGAAAGCGTCGCATCGTTCGTTGTCGCCCTTGTCGGGAGATGCCCCTCCGTAGGACTGCTCGCCACCAGCCGCGAGCTCCTGCAGATCGATATTGAGCTCAGCTTCGAGGTGACCCCGCTCGGTCCGTTCTCGGTGGAACTCTTCGAGGAACGAGCGGTATTGGTCCGACGGGGGTTTCGAGTCAGTGAGGCGAACCGGTCGATCATCGAACGAATCTGCGAGAGCGTTGACGGCCTCCCCCTCGGGGTCGAGCTGGCCGCCGCCCGAATCGCTGCGCTCGATCCCTCGACGATCCTGCTGGGCCTGGGTCAACCCCTCGACTTCCTGCACAGCGAGCAGCGCGACCTTCCCGACCGACACCGTGGTCTGCGTGCCGTCATCGATTGGTCATGGGCGCTTCTCGAGCCACGTGAGCAAGTCCTGTTGCGGCGCGCATCAGTTTTCGTCGCCCCCTTCACGTTGACCGCATTGACAGAGACCGCCTCGGATCACGAACTCGCTGCCGACGTCGTCCAAGATCTGATCGCATCGATGGTCCGCAAGTCGCTCGTCACGGCATCGATCGACCATGGCGTCATGCGCTATCGCATGCTTGACACCGTTCGCCAGTTCGCCGCAGAACAGTTGCAGCGTTCACCTGATGCCCGACCGACGATGTTGGCCTTGCTCCGCTGGGGTCTCGGCGTTCTCGACACGATCGATGCGCTCTGCTCTTCCCCACGCGAGGCAGAGAGCGCCTCGCTCCGTCGACGTGAAGCCGCGAACATCGGCGTCGCCCTCGACTGGGCTCTGGCGAACGATGAGACCGATCTGGCCATGCGCTGCCTGCCGGCCATCGTCGGCTCGGGCATACCGGGACTCAGCAGCCGTCTCAAACATTTCCCCGGCCTGCCCGGCTGGGAGTCGAGTCGCTTCGCGCCGTATTTGACCCAGGCGAAGACGCTCAACATCGCCGACGTTGAAGGCGTGGTGCGAGCGGCTCTCGACTGCGACGGAACTGACCTTCCGAACTTCCTGAAAGCCAGGTCCCATGCGGTCGCGACCCAGGCGAGCATGCTGAACCGCGTCGACCCTCGGGTGCACATCAGCAGGCTCCGTGAACTTGCCGCGGACGATACGGACCCGCGAGTGGGTTGGGCACACGCGATCGGTGAGTTCTGGGCCCTGGCGGTTGAGGATGATGAAGCCCGTCAATGGGCACTCCGTGCAATGGAGATCAGCCGCCTTGCCGGGCTACCGGGCCTCGAGGCGATCGCCGAGTATCTGTCCCTGCAGATCCGCATCAACGACGAGACCCTCGTTACCTATCGTCGACTGCGTGAGACGTTCGAAGAACTCGACCGGGGTCTGTTCGTCAACCTGTGTGATGCGGCCATTGCGTGGGGCAACCCCGGCGGACGTTCGCTGGCCCGTTGGTACGAGGAGACCGCTCGGGCCGCGACGACCAGCCCTATGTTCGTGCGTAACTTCGGGAACCATCGAGCCCACATCATCGCCAAGCACGGGAGAAGCGAAGCAGCGGCCTCAGTGTTCGGATCGCTTGATCGTATGCGCGCAAATGGTGAGCCCGTCACATCGTTCGGTGATGAAACCGTCCGCGAGGCTACGATCGCCGCGCACCCGAACGCCTACGAGCGTGGCCGTCTGCTCACGATCGAACAGACAGCCACGCTCGTTGTCCACGAGCTCAGGCGGCTCGCCGGGGTCGAATCCAACTTCTGACCGCGCGCAGGTACGCGACTACTGATGAAACCGGTCAGCCAACCGAGTCGCGCTCGACGATGAGATCCCCGCCACCCGAGAGCTCAACGGCGAACCGCCTGCGCCCGGCCTCCGGGGGAATCTCCGCAAGGATCCCCCGCAGCGCAATCGTGCCCCCGGCGTTCCGATAGCGACCGGTGCCGCCGAGGACGTCAATGGTGACCTCAGCGTCGATGAACCGGTTCGGATCCGGCGCCGGTCCGGCTGCAGTCAAGATGATCGGGATGGCAAGCACGCTCGGGCTATCGCCGAAGAATGTTCCATCAGAAGCAACGAAGGTATAGCGAGCCTTGCTGCGCACCCGGAGTTTGCCGTCCTGGATCCCGAGGACTACCGAGAGGCTGGCGTCTTCCTCGAGACTGGCGTGCACCCGGCCCACCGAACCGGCCGAGCCCGTCATGTCAGCGCGGAACCCGGCGGTGTTCTCGAAGCCCCAACCCTTCAGCTGGACCTGTACCCCGACCCCTTGCGGATTCTTCAAAGGCGTCCGGGGAGGAGCCTTCGGTATCTCAGCGGCAAGAGCGGTTGAGGGCAGAAGCAGCAGAGCGGCTACGACCATTCGGGGAAGGGCAAAGCGGCTTCGCGTCCTTGTCCTCAGGTTGACTGATGCTCGGTAGGCATGCATAGGGTTCTCGTTCCTCGGTCGTCATCGTGGATGTGTTTGGCAACGGCATCGAAACCCACCAGGATCTGTTGCTCGCTGATGACACGACTCTGAGGTGCTCCTCTAACGACTCTCTAACGGGCGCGACGCCACCGTGGCTGGCGATAGACCATTGGCGATCGCGACACAACGCGCAGGTCACCCAGTTGCCGCCAGACCCTCTCCGGGCCGTGACCGCGGCGATCTCGTTCTTCAGTGACCGCCCCGGCGACGCGACCTCTCAGCGGTGAAGCACCACAGGCACGTTGCGTGGCCCCCGCACTTGCCCGCCGGCCCATGTGGTTACACCGCCGGGTTCGAGGTCGAAGTCCGGGAAGCGCGCCATCCATGTCTGTAGGGCGACACGCAACTCCATGCGGGCGATGTTGGAGCCGGCGCAGCGGTGGATCCCCGAGCCGAACGCCACGTGGCGGTTCTCGGCGCGGTTGAAGTCCACGACGTCCGGATCGCTGAACATGGCCGGGTCGCGGTTGGCCGCGGGAAACGCCAGCAGCACGCGATCCCCCGAACTCACCGGGCACCCGGCGATTTCGGTGTCCTCGATGGCGATGCGGCCCATGGTCACGGGCGCATACGCCCGAAGGAGTTCCTCGACCGCCTGCGGCCAGATGTCGGGGCTGTCACGCAGCTGACGCCGTTGTTCGGGGTGCTGGGAGAGATGCCACAGTGACGACCCAATGGCCGACCATGTGGTGTCGATGCCGGCGATCAGGAGCAGGACCAGATTTCCGATGATGTCGCGGTGCTCCAACGGTGTGCCGTCCTCGAACGTGGCGCCGAGCAGCCGAGTTGTGAGGTCGTCGGTGGGATTCGTCCGGCGTGACGCGATCTCGGCCTCGAAGTACGCGGTCATCTCCATGAATGCCTCGACGCGCCGTTGCGGGTTGTTGGCAACATTCTCGATGACGTCGCGAACCCAGCCAAGGAACGTGTCCGTCATCGTTTCGTCCACACCGAGGATGAGCCCGATGACCCGCGCCGGAATGCGCTGCGCGTACTCGACCGCGGCGTCCACATGGGTGCGGTCGCCGAGCTCGTCGAGGTAGCGCTCACACAGCCCCCGGGTGATGGGCTCG
>JANOJN010000184.1:0-5588 GCA_031418775.1 Acidimicrobiia bacterium | reverse complement strand
GCGATCAGCGGGATCGGTCGATGTGAATTTCTCCTCTATTGGCGTCGACTCGTAGCCAGGTGCCGTCGGGGATCAAGCGGGTTGCGCCGGTGACGCTGACGACCGCGGGGATGCCCAACTCGCGGGCGACGATGGCCGCGTGGCTTTGTTGTGCGCCGACCTCGACCACCACAGCGGCGGCGCTCAGGAAGAGGGGTGTCCAGGCCGGATCGGTGATTGGGGCGACGAGTATCTCGTCGGGTTCGAGCCCGCGCGGGTCGGCTGGGTCGAGCACTACTCGGGCACGGCCTTCTGCGATCCCGGGGCACACGCCCATGCCGCGCAACATGGTCGGCGCCGGTTCGTCGCTGGTGGGCTTGGCGGCCCTGAGTGGCCACGTCGATGGGTCGGAGATCATGCCTTCGAACCAGAACGGCGGGATGCGGGCCTGGCGATAGTCACGTTGCTCGCGTCGTTGGGCGATCACGTCAGCGAGGTCGGCGGGCCGGGCGACGAACGCTGCAAGTTCGTCAGCGGTGATGAGAAATGCGTCTCGCAGATCAGTCGGGCCGCCACGATCACGGGCTCGGCGGGCGAGCTCGTGCAGCACGCATTTCATTGCGCCGAGTTCGCGCACCATCGCATCCTTGGCTTGTTCCCGAGCTGCTGCGCCGACCTCGGACACGTGGAGCGCTCGGCGGAACATGGAACGCATCGGCCGCGGAACGAGGTCTAGCGCCTCGCCGACAGCTGCCGCCCGGTCAGCGGCCAACCTGAGCGCGACCACGTCCGGGTCACGTTCGGGTGGGGCGAAACGGAGCCGGTCGATCAGCGCAAGCGCGATACGCGGCGCCAACGCCCACGACGGTGCGGCGAGTTCGTATTCGTCGGGTCCGCGGTGGCCGTGGTCGCGCAGAAACGACGCGAACGCGGCGTCGAAGGCGGCGTAGCGATCGTCTCCGGGACTCGATGGAAGGCTTTTGGCAATCGTGTCGAGGCCCCGGTCGAAAAGCGCGGTCAACGATTCGTCGGCGGCAACCATTCGCCCGATCTGCCAGAGGCGTTTCGCTGGTAGGGCCGACTCGATGGTGCCGAGCCCGGCGGTCAAACGGTTGACGAGCAGCGTCGGATCTCCGCCTGTGCCTCGCCGGAGCATCTGTTCTAGTGCGCCCCGTCCGACCCCGGCGATTGCGGTGGCGTTGCCCAGAGGCACGAAGAACTCGGCAATGCGCGCAGTGAAGCTCGGCACGAGTGCCAGCAGTTCGGAGTCAGAAGCGAGCTGGGTGTCGGGCAATGAGGCCACCCAAGCATCGGCCCGGACGCGGGCCTCGTCGGTCTGGCCGGTGTTCGGGCGCCGCATGGTCCGCACCGCCCAGCGCGACAGGCGAAGCGATGCGCCGACGCTTCGATCACCTGACATTCGGCAATAGGGCGGAGCGTCACTGACCCCGAAGCCCTGTTCGTCGGTCATCTCGGGGCTCATGCCCGGTGTGCGAACCCCCATCAGCCGGAATACCGACATGTTGAGGTAGAGGTAGCCACCGAAGATGCCGGACACCACGATGCCGTGCTTGTCGACCTCGGCCTCGGTAAACACGCCCATCTGAGCGAAGTTGCGGCGGTGACCGATCGTCGGCGCGTCGGCGTAAATGGTGCCGCCGAGCGGCGTGACGACGTTGGGAAACACCTCGCCGGCGTTGCCGCGGGTCCAGATCGGAAACCTCGGCGTCGGTTCGTCCTCGACGATCCATCGCGGGTAGCGAACAGGCACCACCGATGAATCGCTCACCGTCGAATCCTCGCACTTTTTTCTTCAGGGAAACATCAACCGACAAGCCTTCTTCACGCTGTACCGGATCGTGAAGGACGAAGCATGGACCGTAAGAACGAGCCACCCGGCGGGGACGCGATTTGCCCCGGCAAGGAAAGCGTCTGCCGGGCCACAATGAAGAAGTGAATCCGATCGTGGTCGTATGCCTTGTCCTGCTCTTCATTGGCGTGGGGTTGGCCGCGAGGTGGGGGCCGCTCGATTTCGCGACTCCACCACCGGCTGAGCATGCGAACTTCTCCAACCAGGCCAAACGCGCGCTCTGGTTCCTCGACATCGGCCTGATTGGCGGGGTTGTCGCGGGGATCGTCGCTGCCGGGGCTGGGGGTCGGCTCGTCATGCGGCTGCTGGCCGCTACGTCTGGCGACCGTGCCCAAGGGCTGATCACCGAAGCAGACGAAATTGTCGGTGAGATCACGGTCGGGGGCACGATCGGCTTCGTCGTCTTCGGTGGTCTCTTCGCCGGTCTCGTCTCGGCGGTGATCTACCTGCTGCTGCGCAAGTGGCTGCCAAATGGCCGGGTGGGTGGACTCGTCTTGGGAGGGCTCCTGCTGGTAACGCTGGGCAGCCGCGTCGAGCCTCTCCGATCGAACAACCCCGACTTCGATCTCGTTGACCCGGCCTGGCTTGCGGTTTCCGCCTTCGCCGCGCTCGCAGTTCTCCATGCCCTCGTTGTTGTCGCGGTTATGGCACGCGTCAGTCGGTCGCTCCCGCTGTTTGCTGCGAGGAAAAGCGTCGTGTTCGCCTACTTGCCGTTGTTGCTCCTCGTACCCGCCGTTTTCGTCGGCGGCGTCGTCGTCGTCACGATGTTGGCCGGAGCAGCGATATCGACGCAGCCCGTCGTTCGGCGCATCTGGAGCGACGCACGGTTGCTGGCCGCTGGCCGCGTCCTCATCGCCGTCGCAGCCCTAGCGTCGCTGCCAGGCTTCGTATCATCGATGGCAGACATTCTGTAAACGCAAGGCGCTCGCCAAGCCCTAGGGATCGCTGCAGGTCGCATTCTCGGTTTCGGCGGCGAATGAGCAGAGGTGCCCATTGTTTCCGTCACCCCGCTCGGCTCCGCTCCTGACGGCGTTGGGTCCGCCATCGGTCAAATCATCGACTACCTCGAACGCTGCAGCCGACGACCTCCGCAGAACGCGTCGCTAGTCGGCTACTACGCCGACACCCCAAACACCGCAGGAGTTTGGCGCGGGAGAGGAGTCGACGGCTACCAGCTCACTGGACCCGTCCACACCGAGACGTTCAGGACAGTGTTGGAGGGCAACCATCCGTTGACGAAGGAGACGTTGGTCAGCGCCGTCGGATCATCGGGTCGGGCCGATCCGACCCGATCGCCGATCGCCGTGTCACCAACCGGGGAACCGGGCGAGGTCTTGTCGACAGAACAGGTTGCCGCTCTACTCGGCGTGTCCGACCGGTACGTGAGAAAGGTTGCCGCCGAAGTCGGCGACCCGACAGAAACGACCAAGGCAAGGCTCGACGGAGTTCGAGCCGATGGAAGGAACTGGATCTTCCGGCGCGACGACATCGAAGGCTTCGCCGCTGGTCGCTCGGCGAAGAAGGTGGTCGTCGCCTACGACGTGACGGTGTCGTTCGAGAAGTCGATCTCGCTCGCCTGGGCGCGAGCGTCAACCGGTGAACGGGGCACGATCGAAGCGGCGCTCGACGCCGGCACCAACGCCGCCGTCGCCTATCTCGAGGACCACGCGGTCGCTGTCCGTCGCGGTCGTGGTGTTGCGAAGGCCGACGGGGTGTGGGCCGCCTCCTACCGGCATTTGACCAACCGGAACCTTGAACCGCAGCTCCATGACCATGTCGTGATCGCCAACATCGGTGCCGCCGACGGCCGCACCCAGGCCCTCGACTCCCGACTCCTACATCATCACGCCAAGACCGCCGCATACGTCGCCGGGGCCGTCACCCGCCGCCACCTCTCCGAAACCCTCGGTGTCGCGTGGCAACCCGTCGAACGCGGTCTCGCCAATATCGAAGGTGTCACCCGGAACCAGATCGCCACGTTCTCCACCGCCGAGCCGAAGTCACCACGCTGACCGACGAACTCGGCCTCGACTCCGCCGCCGCCCGCGCCATCGCCGCCCGAGCCACCCGGACCGAGAAGCAGGCACCCGCCGACTGGGGCACCCTCGAAGCGGAGTGGCAATCCCAGCTCGACACTGTCGGCCTCACCGCAACCCGATGGGGACAGCTCCGCGACCGCCACCAACCAGCGGACCTCACCCGGAAGGACACGGACGCGGTGCTGGGATGGCTTGACTCGCCGGTCGGTGTCACGAAGTCGAACGGGGTGTTCTCCCGCAAAGACGTCGTCCAAGCAGTCGTCGAGTGGGACGGCCTCCACGGCCACGGAACCCGCCTGGTGTTCGATGACATTGACCGGATCACCGACACCTACCTCGCCTCCGGCCGAGTCGTCTCCGCCACGACGCCGTCGATGACCCGCACGCACGACGAGCACTCCGACACACCGCGACCGCGACGGCACGCGCCACGATCCACAACCCCACGCCGGCGATCGCCGAACGGTTCGGGCGACGACCCGGACCAACCTCACCCATGCGCACTCCGTGGGACGACGTCGTGACCCGGCTCGTCGAACACCACGTCATCCACGGCACGCGCGCCTCGCTGATCGGTGAGCGGCGCGATCACGCGCGGCTCGTCGCTGCGATCGACCGGCTCGACAAACTTCACGCCGGCGAAGATGGCTTCACCATTCGAGACGTCGCGGGAAGGATCAGCGCCGTCGAAGTGAGGACACCGATCGATGAACACGAACTCCGGGACCTCACCGGACGGCTCGGCGAACACATAGCGCGGGCCGTTGCCGACCCTGCCGAGTACGTGACCGATCTCCTCGGTCCCCGCCCTTCCGAAGACCACGACAGCGACCTTTCACCGGAACGTTGGGACACCGCCGCGACCGCAATCGAAACCTACCGGCACCGTACCGGGATCAGCCCATTCGACGGACCCCTCGATGGCGACACACCGTTCGAGTGGGCCGTCGGAACCATCACCGACGCAACCGACGCCTTGGTGGTCGGACGAGCCATCGACGCCCACCTCGACGGACCCGAGCACTCGATCGGGTACGGGCGCTGACAACTCGGGGGAAGGCCGGATTTCGGTCGGCGGCAACCTATCCGGGCGTCGACGGCAACCAATAAGACGCGGCGGCAACCAAAAATCGGGTGGCGGCAACCAAAAAGTCCTTGCACGGCAACCTATACGGCAACCAGTGCGGCAACGTTGCCGCCGCAACGTGAAGCGTCATGTTGACACTCACCGCCATCCGCAACGACCTGACCACCACCTTCACCACCAGCAGAGGCCGACGCCTCTACCAGGCATGGACCGACGAACACCCGATCCTCTCCGCCTACCCGACACCGCTCGATGCCATTCGTGCCGCGCAGCACCACACCCTCGACTGCGACGAAGTCCTCAACGCCTTCCTCGCCCTCTCCGCAACCGAACCACTCGCCCAACAAGCCATCGTCGTCGCGTTCCAACCCTGGATCGCCGCCCACATCGCAACCCACCGTGTCCCTCGACGCGACGGCGACGACCACACCGCCACACTCATCGCCGCGTTCACCAACGCCGCCGCCACCCTCGCCCCCGAAGCCCCATACCTCTGGCCCGCAACCACGATCGTTCACACCGCATGGAACCCCATCCGACGCCACTACCGACACCTGTCCCGAGTCGCCCTGCCCGTCGGCCCAGCCGACGAACTCGAAGAAACCCTCAGCCT
>JANOJN010000183.1:0-16539 GCA_031418775.1 Acidimicrobiia bacterium | reverse complement strand
ATCGACAAGGTGCTGATCCCGTCGTCCGTCGATGTTGCCGCGCTGCTCGCGCCCCCGACCACCACAAGCGCACCGGCAGCGGCAGCAGTGGCGGGAACAATTGTCGACGTCGCCACCGCCAACGGCAGCTTCACCACGCTCCTGGCCGCAGTCAACGCGGCCGGACTGGCCGACACGCTGAACGGCGCCGGCCCGTTCACCGTCTTCGCGCCGACCGACGATGCATTCGCGGCGCTGCCGGCCGGAGTCGTCGATGCGCTCGTGAAGCCGGAGAACAAGGCCACGCTCGCCAAGATCCTCACCTACCACGTGGTCGCCGGAAAGGTCCTCGCTGCCGATATTGAGGCCGGCGACGTCGCCACCGTCGAAGGCGGCAACGTGAAGCTCGCCACCGAGGGCGGCGTCACCGTCAACGACGCCAAGGTCGTCACGGCCGACGTCGCCACGAGCAACGGTGTCATCCACGTCATCGACAAGGTGCTCCTGCCGCCCGGCGTCGACCTCGCCGCGCTGCTCAAGCCGGCGGCCGACGCGCCGGTCGACCTCACCACCACGAACAAGGCCGGCGACGCAACGGCAGAAGACCTCACCGTCTACTTCGACAGCGGCTCCGCCGTGATCAACGCCGCCGGACGGACCAAGGTCGACGGCGCCGTGAAGGTCCTGTCAGCGCTGCCCGTGGGCACCAAGGTCGCCCTCGTCGGCCGTGCCGACAAGACCGGCGACGCAGCGGCGAACCTCGCTCTCTCGAAGCGTCGGGCCGCCGCCGTGGAAGCGGCACTCGTCAAGGGACTCGCCGAGAAGGCCGCCCAGGTGACATTCACCGCCGACGCGAAGGGCGATGCCGAGCAGATCGACGACCTCGCCTTCGCCCGCCGCGTCACCATCGAGATCGCCAAGTAGTCGTGCCAGGCCCGGCACGCCGGGGTCCAGCGTCAAAGCGCTCCCCCGTTCGACGCGATCGCGACGCGAGTCAAAACGCAACGACGGGCCCTCGCGACGAGTCATTTCGCACCGGCGGGGCCACATGAACACGGTTCGATTCGTATTTCTTCAAACGGTCAAGCGAGTGCCTCGAAGTTCCGTATGTTTCTCCGGCTCCGCATGGTGCGGATTTCTTCCTAGGAGGTCCTTCATTGGCCGCTTCCGCCGCCCCGGCACGTTCCGGGATCCCAACCGAGAAGATCGAACGGTTCCTCGCGTGCAACGCCATCGACCCGTCGGGCATACCGACGCCGTACCTGGTCGTTGACACCGACGTCGTGGCCGAGCGCTACGACGCTCTGCGAGACGCCCTCCCGGTCGCCGACGTGTTCTATGCCGTCAAGGCGAACCCGGCCCCAGAACTTCTTCGACTCGTGTTGGAACGCGGCGGAAACTTCGATGTCGCCTCACCCAATGAGATCGCCGCCTGCCTGGCCATCGGTGCAACCGCCGAGCAGATCTCGTTCGGCAACACCATCAAGAAGCGCGCAGACATTCAGCGTGCGTATGACCAGGGAGTTCGGCTCTTCGCGTTCGACTCCGAGTCGGAACTCGACAAGCTCACCGCCGTCGCACCCGGCGCCACCATCTTCTGCCGTGTGCTCTGCGACGGCTCCGGAGCGGACTGGCCGCTGTCCCGCAAGTTCGGGTGCGAACCCTCCGAAGCGGCCCGGTTGCTTCTTCTTGCCGCAGGCCGAGGGTTCTCCGTCGGAGCATCGTTCCACGTCGGGTCCCAGCAGCGCGACGTCAACGCCTGGGACGGCGCCCTCGAGATCGTCGGCAGCCTCGCCCGCACCCTCGCCGATGCCGGCCACCGCCTCGACCTCGTGAATATCGGTGGAGGCTTCCCCGGCCGATACCAGGACGAGATGCCGTCGATCGACGCCTACGGGGCTGCCATCGATCGTGCTGTCCGCACCCATCTTGCCGACACCCACGGCGATGACCTGCCCCGCGTCCTCGCCGAGCCGGGCCGCTACCTCGTGGCCGACGCCGGCGTGCTCGAGACCGAGGTCGTCCTCGTCGCCCGCAAGCACGAGTTCGACGCCAAGCGCTGGGTCTACCTCGACTGCGGCAAGTTCGGCGGTCTCGCCGAAACCATGGACGAAGCCATCCGCTATCGCCTTCTGACCTCGCGCTGCGGCGACGGCAGCATCACCGGGCCGGTCGTCATCGCCGGTCCGACCTGTGATTCGGCCGACGTGCTCTACGAGAAGTCGGATTACGAGCTCCCGCTGTCGCTCGGCGAAGGCGACCGGGTGGTGTTTCTCTCCACCGGGGCGTACACCACGACGTACGCCGCAGTTGGCTTCAACGGCTTCGAGCCGCTGCGCAGCATCTGCATCTGACCCGACCGAACCGAGCCGGTTCGTCCTCTATCGAGCACTGCAGCGCAGCGGCCCGGGGGTTCCCCGGGCCGCTCCGCGTCCCGACCTCCGTCCGTCCGCAACGAGAGTCAAGCGGCGGCCGAACCCTTCACCGCGCTCCTCTTCAGCGGACTCGTGCACCACCGGTCCTAGCGACACGCTTCCGCAGCGTCGACGTTGCGGCAGAACACCTCCGAACGCTGTTCGGAGGTGTTCTGCCCCCATATATGGGGGCAACCTCTCTCCCATCCTACGCGGCGACTGTGTTGCGAGCAGTTGAGCGGAGCGAGCGGCGCAGCGCCCGACAAGCGCTGGGGGCAACCTCTCTCCCAACGGGCCTAGCCCTGGTGGCGGTTCACCGCGCTGAGAACGGCACGGTAGCTGGCGTTGAGGATGCTGGGGTCTTCGCCGACGCCCCAGAGAACGCCCTCCGGGCCGCTCGTCTCCACGTAGCAGACCGCGGTGGAATCCGACCCGGCCGACTTCGCGTGCTCGTGGTAATCGGTCACGTCGATGACCACGCCGAGATCGTGGCGCACCGCCTTGACGAACGCGTCGATCGGTCCGTTGCCTTCGCCGGTGATCGTGCGATGCTCACCATCGGCGACGATCTGGGCGACGACCGTGGCCCGGTCACCGCGTTCCGTCGGCTTGGTGATCGTCTCGTGCGAGATCAGCTCGTACATCGGCTTCTCCAGGAAGTACTCCGTCTGGAACTTCGACCACATGTCGGTCGGCGAGATCTCCGTGCCGGAATCCTCGGTGATCGCCTGAATCGTCTTGGAGAACTCGACCTGCAGGCGACGGGGCAGGACATAGCCGTGCTCGGCCTCCATGATGTAGGCGACGCCACCCTTGCCTGACTGCGAGTTGACTCGGATGACCGCCTCGTAGGTTCGGCCGACGTGCGCCGGGTCGATCGGCAGATACGGCACGGCCCACTCGGCGTAGTCCGACGGGTGCGAGAGAGCTGCGAAACCCTTCTTGATGGCATCCTGGTGGGACCCGGAGAAGCTCGTGTAGACGAGGTCACCCGCGTAGGCATGGCGCTCATGCACCGGCAGGCGGTTGCAATACTCCGCCACGCGGCGCAGCTTGTCGATATCGGACAGGTCGAGCTCCGGATCGACGCCCTGGGCCATCAGGTTCAGGGCAACGTTCACCAGATCGAGGTTGCCGGTGCGCTCTCCGTTGCCGAACAGGGTTCCCTCGATGCGATCAGCGCCGGCCATGATGCCGAGCTCGGCAGCAGCGACGCCGGTGCCGCGGTCGTTGTGCGGGTGCAGCGAGATGACCACCGAATCGCGACGATCGACGTTCCGGTCGAAGGTCTCGATGAGGTCCGCGTAGATGTTCGGTGTGGACATCTCCACGGTGGCGGGCAGGTTCAGGATCAGTGGCCAATCGGGCGACGGATCGATGGACGCGATCACGTCGTTGCAGATCTCCAGCGCGTAGTCGATCTCGGTTCCGGTGAAGCTCTCGGGCGAGTACTCGTAGCGGATGTTCGACGAGCCTCCAACCGAGTGACGGAAGCGCTCGCACACGCGAGCGGCCTGCGTGGCGATGCCGGTGATGCCCGGACGATCGAGACCGAACACGACTCGACGCTGCAGCGTCGACGTGGAGTTGTAGAAGTGCACGATCGCATTCGGCACACCGATGAGTGACTTGAAAGTTCGCTCGATCAACTCCTCACGGCACTGCACCAGCACCTGCACGGTGACATCGTCGGGGATCAGGTCCTTTTCGATGAGCAGACGGGTGAAGTCGAAGTCGGGCTGACTCGCCGACGGGAAGCCGATCTCGATCTCCTTGAAGCCCATCTGCACCAGCGTCTCGAACATCTTCAGCTTGCGACTCGGATCCATCGGATCGATCAACGCCTGATTGCCGTCGCGTAGATCGACGGAGCACCACAGCGGGGCTTTGGTGATTCGCTTGCTCGGCCACGTTCGATCAGGGAGCGGAACCTCCGGGTAGGGCCGGTACTTCTCGAAGGGCATCAATTTCGGGGTGACGGGCTGGGGAGGCATGACGTGAAGTCCTTGGTCTACGAGGGTCGATGTGCGTAGGTCGAAAAGTGTGCGGACAAATGAAAAACCCCCGGCCATCAGGCACAGGGGTTCGGGCGAGCACCGTATGTCGGGCTCGCCTAGGTGAGAAGAAGAAGTCCGTAAGAGAACGTCATGTTGCTCCGTGGTGGGATTCGGTTGAACGTGAGACTGATGTTGCGAGCAGTCGGAGCGCAGCGGAGAAGCGCAGCACCGAAGAGCATTGCTTAGTACCCTGCCAGAGGAACGGGCCGCCGTCAACCGTCAGTCGGCCAGGAGCTTTTTCCAACCGTCGATGCGCTGGAGCTGACGGACCTCTGCGGGAGCGAGGCGTAGCGTCGATTCCGGCACGAGGTCGGCGATGTGACGCTGTACCTCGTAGTGATGGCCGGCAGCCTCAAACAAAGACGCGCGCATACGAATTAGGTCGGCCGGCGCCGGGTCGTCTCCGAGGAAGCCGAACACCGAGAACGCAACGTCGAGGTCGTGGATCACCGGCGCCCGGCCGAAGATCGACGACCGCTTCATCGCGACGGCGAGACAACCCGACATCACGTCGTGCTCGTGCTCGCTCTCGGCCAGTCGGAGCCGACCGTGGAACAGGTTCGCCAGCTTGATGGCATAGCCCTGATCCGGTCCGGGACTTCCGAGCTTGCGGCCCGACGGCTGTCCGTTGCGGACCTCGCCGGGCCGGTCGGTCGTCCACTCGAGGGCGGGCGGCAGATGCTCGCCATCGCGGAAACCACCGACGGGAACAACGGGAACGAAGCGAGGCGCAGCCATGATGGTTCAGTCTTCCACGAGCCACCGAACGAGTGGCGACGGCGGGCCGAGCCGAGCGCCGGCGCTGCTCAGGGTCAGCGAACGAGCACGCGAATCGTGACCTTCTTGCACGTCCGTGTCTTCTTGCCCGACTTGGTGATGGTCGTACGGCAGCGGGTCACCCTCTTCGAGACGTAGCGCGGGACCGGCTTCTTCGCCTTGGTCGGCGTGACCGGAAGAACGACCGCGGTCGCGGCTGACGGCGACGCGGTGGTCGGCGTCGTTGTCGAGGACGTCGGTGATGTTGTCGTCGCGGGATTCGTCGTCGGTGGAACAGTTGTAGAGGCAACGGTCGACGTCGTCGCGGCCAGGGCGACCGGCGCTGGAGGGACGAGGAGGAGACCACCACCACCGTCGACCGGTACCGACACAACGGCGGTCGTCGTTGCTCCAACGATCGTGGTGGTCGTCGGCAGGGCAACCCCGAGAGCCCGATTGTTCAAGATGTCGAGTTCGACCGCCGGGGGAACGTTGCTGTACGGATGGTCGGCGTTGTCCGACAGCACCGTGACGATTCCGGCGTAGCCGGCCATTTCGTCGAGCAGGCCGGCCATATCGGTAACCGGCACCCCGTAGATGATCGACCACACCTGCGAGTTCGGGAGCGCTCGGATCCAGTCGAAGTCGGTCAGGGCGAAGTACGGCTCGAACGCCGAGCGGTAGAACCCGAGCCGGTTCTCGTACATCAGGAAGATGTCGGCCGCGCCCGCGAACGCCGAGCACAGGGCGGTGCCTGGATTGAGAATCAGCGATTTCGCCGGGTAGACCGACTTGAACCAGCTGTAGAAGCCGGCGTAGAAGGCCGCCGGCGCGGCACACCCGGCCGAGTCGTTGTTCAGGACCTCGTCGAGGAACAAACCGTCGATGGTCGGATAGGTCGTAAGGATCGAGCTCGCCGTCGATTGCAGTTGCGAGAGCGACTTCGGCGAAATGCCGTTGGCCCCGCTCGGGGCGTAGCCGGCGGCGAAGTAGCCGAACACCCGCTTCCCGGCGCCTTTGTAGTCAGCGACGGCCGCTGCGGCTCCCGGCGACTGCAGCGTGTTCATGACCACCACCCCGATTCCCGAACGACCGGTGATCGCTCCACGGTTCGCGGGCGAGTCGGGGAAGTAGGCAGCGATGCCGGCGGTGACGGGATCGGCCGGGCCGGCGAGGGCGCTATCGACCGCGGACAGTGCGAAGCTCCCGCCCACGGCGGCGACCGCGAACACCCCAAGCGCGCGCTTCTTCAACGTCATCTTCATGAGTTCCTTCGCACCGGCATGTCGGGTCAACGACAGTAGGTGTGGGCGGCGCCTCGATCAACCGGCGCCGTGGGCCGCTCCCGGCGCTGCCTCAGACAGACAGATCGTGATCGGGTCCGTCGGACCACCCGATGACGGCGATCACGGCAGAGATGACGGCGATCAGGGCGGGCGTCGACGGTGCCGCCACGAGCCACACCACGGCAGCGATGATCGCGAAGGCGAGCAGCGCTCGAACCAAAAGCCTGCGGCCAGCATCGGTCTCCGCCGGGGCACCAGGGGCCGAGCCCGACTGGGCGACCCGCAGATCGAGGTTCATTCGGGTGTTGGGGCCTGTCGCTTCCACGCCGATCACTATAAACCCGACAATTCCTATCGGCAAGGGGTATTTATTGCGGGTCACCCCTCTCCTGCGAGTCGGGCGATCGATGGCGGGAGCCGGTCATCGGCCAGTTGGGCGAGCGTGACGCCCGAAAGCACACGCAGGACCGACGCCTGCACACCCATCCACAGATGGCGGACCGCCTCGTTGCCGTCCGGGTAGGTCACCTCGGTCGGCGCCAGTCCACGCACCTGCCCTGGCGTTCCCTCGACGGCCGCGAAGACTTCGGCAACCGTGATCTGATCGGCCGGTCGCGCTAGGCGACACCCCCCTTGAGCACCCCGCTGGGTCACCACGATCCCGCCGTGGCGAAGGTCCGTGAGGATTGCCTCCAAAAACTTGGCGGGCACGTCGGCCTGCATGGCCACCCGTTCGGCCGAGATCGCCCGGTGCGCGGGAAGCCGGGCCAGCTCGACGGCAGCTCGGACGGCATATTCAGCTCGGGCGCTCACCTGCACGACCCCAGTCTCCCAGTCGCAACGGCGCCGAGACGTGACACCACGGACGAGCGTCGGGTTCGATGCGCGGATCGGTACGATCGAGCGCCACGACCTATTCCCGATAGGGATAGTCGGGTTTTCCGGTAGGATGGATGGCCGTGTCCGGGTCATCGTCCTCCCTACCTCCGCCGGCCGAGCGAACGACGCTCACGACGTCGGGCCCCGGGGTCGGCACGCCGGTCGAGGCGGCCAAAGCCGTCAGCGATCATCTCCGCGGAACCCTGATCGCCGAGTTGCACGACGCGGCTGCCCCGTTCACGACCGACAGTACCCACCTCATCAAGTTCCACGGGCTCTACCAGCAGGACAACCGCGACCGCCGCAAGGCCCTCGCCGCCAAGCGGGAGCAGCTGGCGTATTCCTGCATGATCCGTGTGGCCATCCCCGGTGGCGTCGTCACACCCCGGCAGTGGGCGGCCCTCGATCGGGTCAGCGACGAGGTGGCCAACGGTGCGCTGCGTCTCACGACCCGCCAGGGCATCCAGTACCACACCGTTCCGAAGGTCGGGCTGCGCCACCTAATCCAGACCGTCCACGCCGAACTCCTCACGACCCTCGCCGCCTGCGGCGATGTCGTCCGCAACGTCTGTGCCTGCCCAGCGCCGCTCGCCGGACGCGACCCGGAAGTACTCACCGGGGTCGCTGCGGCCCTGGCCGACCACTTCCGCCCGCGGACCACGGCGTACGTCGAGATCTGGCTCGACGGCGAACAGGCCGTGTCATTCGGCGACGTCGCCGCAGCGGGAATCGAGCCGATCTACGGCGACACCTACCTTCCCCGCAAGTTCAAGATCGCCGTCGCCCCGCCGGGCGACAACTGTGTCGATGTGCTGTCGAACGACGTTGGACTCGTGCCCATCGCAATCGACGGTGTCGACGGGTACTCGGTGTTTGTCGGCGGCGGCCAGGGGCAGTCCCATGCCCGACCGGACGACACGTTCCCGCGGCTGGCCACACCGCTCGGCTGGGTCGCCACTCCCGATCTGATGCGCACGGTCGAAGCCGTCGTCACCGTCTTCCGTGACCACGGCGACCGGGGTGACCGCGGACGCGCCCGCCTCAAGTACCTCCTCGCCGACCGTGGCGAGGCGTGGTTCCGGGCGGAGGTTGAAGGTCGTCTGGGCGCGCCGCTTCACGATGTGCCGGCGCTCCCGGCCTGGGACCTGATCCACGACCATCTGGGTTGGCACGCCGACAACGAGGGAACGTGGTTCGTCGGCGTGCGGGTGCCGTCGGGCCGAGTTCGCGACACGGAGGCCGTGAAGGTGCGCACGGCGCTGCGCGAAGCGATTGCCGCCCATGTCGGTGAAGTGCGGATCACCCCGAATCAAGACGTACTCCTCTGCGGTGTCGCCTACGACGACCGCTCCAAGGTCGACGATATTATGCGCGCATACGGAGTGCGGCTCTCCGTCGATCTGGGCCCGGTCGAACGCCTCGCCATTGCGTGCCCCGCCCTCCCTACGTGCGGGCAGGCTCTCGGCGAGGCCGAACGCATCCTTCCCGGCATCGTCGACGAGGTCGAGTCACTGCTCAGTGCACATAGCATCACGCGAAACATCCGCCTGCATATGACGGGCTGCCCGAACGGTTGCGCCCGTCCGTACACCGCGGAGTTGGGCATCGTCGGCCGGACCAAGAAGACGAGCGACATCTACCTCGGCGGTTCCCCCGGCGGGGAACGCCTCGGTGTGCGATTGGCGACCGACGTCGAACTCCGCGACCTCAAGCGGACGCTCGAGCCCGTCGTTGCCGAATACGCTGCGGCGTCCTCCTCCGGGGCGCACGAGTCGTTCGGCGACTGGGCCCATCGCGTCGGCGTCGAGAAGCTCTCCGAACTCCTGCCCGCCCCGGCCCCGCGGCGGCGCAGTGCGGGAGCGGCTGCTACGGCCGACGGTGATGGGGACGACGCATGACCGTCCATCTCGTCGGCGCCGGTCCCGGTGATCCCGACCTGCTGACCGTCCGAGCCCTCCGCCTCGTCCAGTCCGCCGACGTCATCGTCTATGACCGTCTGGCTGACGCCGCCATCGTGGCGCTCGCCTCCCCTTCGGCCGAGCTGATCGATGTGGGCAAGGCACCCGGGAAGTCGACCCCGCAGGAACTCATCAGCGCGCTGTTGGTGCATCTCGGCCGCGAAGGCCGCGAAATCGTGCGCTTGAAGGGCGGCGATCCCTTCGTCTTCGGTCGCGGAGGCGAAGAGGCGCTTGCGCTGGCCGAGGCCGGCATCGCCTTCACGGTGGTTCCGGGGGTGTCGTCATCGCTCGCCGCACCTGCGGCCGCCAACATCCCGGTGACGCAACGTGGCGTGGCCCGGAGCGTCACTATCGTCACCGGAACCTGCGGCGACGGCCACGACGCGCCCGAGTGGTCGGCCATGGCGCCGCTCCTCGGCGCCGGCGGCACCGTCGTGGTGCTCATGGGTGTGGCCAACCGGCAGAGCTACGTCGACCTCCTCCTGGCCGGCGGCGCCACACCCGACCTCGCCGTCGCCGTGATCGAACGGGCCACCACCCCGGAGCAGCGCATCGTCCGCACGACCCTCGCAGAACTCCCCGACGCCCGCATCGCCAATCCCGCCACGATCGTCATCGGCCACGTGGTCAACATCGGCGATCAGCTCACCGACCTGATCACCACCTCACTCGCCACCGTCCACTGACCGGTCCACACTGGGAGAGAGGTTGCCCCCATATATGGGGGCATTACACCTCCCAACGCTGCTCGGAGGTGTTCAGCCGCAGACGAGCGACGCGAGGTGATCGCCGATCGCCGCTGTCGGGCCGGCGGGCATCGTCGAACTGGGAGCGAGGGTTGCGTCGATCGCCGAACGGATCCGGGCGGCGGCCGCAGTTTCGCCGAGGAAATCGAGCATGATCGCCGCGCTGATGATCGCCGCTCGCGGATCGGCCTTGCCGGTTCCGACGATGTCCGGCGCCGAACCATGGACGGGTTCGAACATCGATGGCCCGGTGCGCGCCGGGTTGAGGTTGCCGCTCGAGGCCAACCCCACACCACCGGACACCGCTCCCGCGAGGTCGGTGATGATGTCGCCGAAGAGGTTGTCGGTCACGAGGACGTCGTAGCGCTGCGGCGATTCAACGAAATAGATGCACGCCGCGTCGATGTGGTTGTACGCGGTGGCGACATCGGCATACTCGGCGGCGACCTCGTTGAAGGTGCGCTGCCAGAGGTCACCGGAGAACTGCAGGACGTTCGTCTTGTGCACGAGCGTGAGGTGCTTGCGCGTGCGTGAACGGGCCAACTCGAAGGCGTACCGAACGCATCGCTCCACGCCCATCCGGGTGTTCACGCTCCCCTGCGTGGCGACTTCGTGCGCCGTGCCCTTGCGCAGGAAGCCTCCTTCACCGGCATAGGTCCCTTCGGTGTTCTCGCGGATCACGATGCAGTCGACGTTGTTCTTCGGAAACAGGAACGGTCGCTGGTTGATGAAGAGATCCAACTCGAAGCGCAACTTGAGCAGCAGACCCCGCTCGAGGATGCCGGGTGCCACGGATGGCGTCCCGATAGCACCGAGCAGGATCGCGTCGAAGCCGCGAAGCTCGTCGAGGACGCTGTCGGGCAGGATCTCACCGGTGCGGGCATAGCGGCGGCCGCCGAGGTCGTAGTCGACGGTGTCGAGCACGACGCCGGTGGCGGCGACCACCTTCAAGGCCTCCGCCGTCACCTCCGGCCCGATACCGTCGCCGCCGAGCACCGCGATGCGATGGGTTCTGTTCGAGCCTGCGGTCGTGTTCACGGCGAGCGAGCCTACGCGGACCCGTCCGTCTCCGGGCACAGGTGCGGCCGAGCCCCAGTAACCTCTCCCGACGTGAGTACCAAGCTGTCCCGCGAGGCCTACGACCGTCTGAAGACGGAGTTCGACGATCTTTCGACCCGCGGAAAGATCGATATCGCCCGACGCATCGAGGCCGCCCGCGAGCTGGGCGATCTCAAGGAGAACGGCGACTACCACGCCGCCAAGGAGGAGCAGGGGAAGATGGACGGCCGGATGAAGCAGATCCTGGCCATCCTGGATGGCGCGGAGATCGTGGATTCGATCGACACCTCGTCCGTTACTTCGGGTGTCGTGGTCGAGATCCGCTACGAAGGCGACGCCGACGACGAAACCGTTCGCTACCTGTTCGGCTCCATCGAGGAACGCCGCGAGGGACTCGACGTGATGTCGCCGTCGTCGCCGCTCGGCTCGGCGCTGCTCGGACACAAAGTCGGCGACATCGTGGAGTACGAAGCCCCGCGGGGCAAGCTTCGCGTCGAACTCGTCTCGATCAGCGGGTGATGCTCCGGCACCACGGTGCCATCGGCGACCGGGACACCGTCGCTCTCATCGACACCGACGCCACCATCGATTGGTGGTGTCCGGGAGCCCTCGACGCACCGGCGTCGCTTTTCGCGCTGCTCGACGCGCCCGACGGCGGCGCCGTACGGGTGCGGCCGAGTCTCCGGGCACGGGACGGGTCGCAGTCCATGGACCCGTCCGGTGCACCCATCGTCTCGACGGTGGTCCACGACCGCGACGGATCGGTCGACGTCACCGACCATCTCGTCCGGGGAACAATCCTACGTGTACTTACTGGTCGGAGCGGCCGGCCGACGGTCACCGTGGACCTCACTCCGGGCGATGCGTTCGGTGTGCCCCGACGCGTGCGCCGGTGGTCAGATGGTGTCGCATTCGGACGCCTTGCTCTTCGTGGGCCGAACATCGGCGAGCCGTTGTCACTCGACCTGGGCGAGCGGGTCGTCTACACGATCACGGAGACCGACGACGGTCGCGTGACCCATACCGGCGAGGCATTCGTCCAACCGAGCGTCGGCGAGGCCCTCGACGAGCGGACGAAGTATGCGCGCTGGTGGTCGTCCGAACTCGGGAACCTCGACCTCGATGGGCCGTTCGCCGAAGCGGCCCGCCGAAGTGCTCGCGCGCTACGCCTGCTCACCGACCGCCGGACGGGCGCGCTTCGACGAGCCGCCACCACATCGCTACCGGCGCGAACGGGCAACGAACGCAACCTCGACGAGCGCTACGCCTGGCTGCGCGATAACGCCGCTGCTGTTGTCATGTGGGAGCGCCTCGGCCGACCCGACCTCGCCGATGCCACCCGACTCTGGCTGGAGGAGCGGGCCACCGACGAGTTCCCGCTCGCCCCGGCCTATCGACCGGACGGACTTCGACCGACCGCGGAGTCGGAGCTCTCGCTTCCCGGTTGGGAGTCCAACTCGCCGGTACGGGTCGGGAACCGCGTGGGTGACGCCTTCGACCTCGGGGCCATCGCTCAGGCCAGTCTCGTGCTCGACGGTCGGCGGGCCTGGCCACAGCTCGATCGGCTCGCCGTATGGTTGGCCGCCGAGGGCCACCGTGCCGACACCGGCCGATGGGACAGCCGGACCAAGCCGGTGCGCCACGTCGAGTCCGCGCTGGCCGTACGCGCCGCGCTGCGTGCGCTCATCGCCACGGCTCGCCGCCGCGACCCGCTCGACCTGCGGCTGATCGAGTGGGAGGACGCAGCAGCGGGGCGTGATCGATGGCTTGCCGCGGAGGGACTCTTCGGCGCAGAGGCCATGGCGGGGTGGCGGCGCGTCGGTGGACGTGGGGCCGACGACTCGACGGACGCATCACTGCTCGCCTGGCTCCGCACTGCGCCGCCGGCGCTTCCCGACGACGGTGACGGCGAGGCCGAGCTCCGCCGCATCGTCACCATCGACCAGGCCACGGCCCAGCTCACTGAATGGCCGTTCACCCACCGCCACCTTCCTCACGTCGACGATGGCCTCCCGCCGGGGCAGGGCGGCGATCTCTGGGCGTCGTTCACCCTCGTAAGCGCACTTGCTAATGTCGGCCGGTGGGAGGAGGCGCACGTTCGGATGGAGTCGCTCGTCAGCTTCCTCGGCCCCCTTCACCTCGGCGCCACGCATGCCGATCCCTTCACCATGGACCTCCGCGGCAACCTGCTCGCCGCACCGTGTCACCTTGCCCTCATCGACGCTGCGCTCACGCTGGCGCGAGGACCTCGGTAGCGTTTCACTATGGCGGCGACCGCGTTTCAGGAGCGGTTGGCCGAACCTGAGTTCCCGCCGGGCCGTTATCTCGAACTCCCGGGACGTGGGGTCACGTTCGTCCGAGACCAGCCCGGACCGGTCGACCGTCCACCGATCGTCCTGCTCCACGGATGGACCGCAACGGCGGATCTGAACTTCTTCGGGGTGTACCGCGGGCTCACCTCCGCCGGCCGGATGATCGCCATCGACCAGCGCGGTCACGGACGGGGAATGCCGACCCGACGGTTCCGGCTCGAAGATGTCGCCGACGATGTCGCCGCCACCCTTGCCGCTCTCGACATCGATCGTGCCATCGTCGTCGGTTACTCGATGGGCGGTGCCGTCGCCCAGCTCACTGCCCACCGCCACCCCGCCCGCGTTTGCGGATTGGTACTGTGCGCCACAAGCTGCCGCTTCCGGCGTTCGACCGAGCAGCGGTTCCTGTGGGACAGAGTGATGCCGGTGACCGCCGCTGCGCTGTCGTTCACGCCCGACGCTCTGCGCCACGGACTCTTCGAGCGCGTCGCCATGACGCGTCGAGCGAGCGCGCCGCCATGGATGCTCGAACAGATCGCCCGCAACGATCCCGCGGTCATGGTGCAGGCGGGCGTCGCTATCGGCGGATTCGACGCCAGCCCGTGGATCGCCGACCTCCCCATGCCCGTCGCGTCGGTCGTCACCGGCGCCGACACGACGGTGCCCGCCCGCTGGCAGCTCGCGACCGCCCGCCGCGCCGGCTCCACGGTGTTCCCGATTGACGCCGACCATCGGGTGGCCGTGTCCCACCCCCAGCTGTTCGTGCCTGCGCTTCGCAGCGCGATCCAACACGTGACCCGGTAGCCACGCGTCACCAGCCGGCGGCGCTCTCGATCTCTTTCGCGGCGGCCACCACGACTGCGGCGTAGCGCTTGGCCGGCTGTCTCGTCGTCCGCTCGATGGGTCCCGACACTGATACGGCAGCGACGATCTCACCGGCCAGGTTCATGATCGGCGCGCTGACCGACGCCACGCCCGCCTCGCGTTCACCGACGCTCTCGGCCCATCCCTGACGCAGCGCCCGGGCGTCGCCACGAAGGATCTTGCCCGCCGATCCGAGGTCGAGCGGAAGGGTCTGGCCGACCGCCACGATGGTCCGCAGACCGTTCGGCGACTCAACCGACTCGACACACACGCGGGAGTCACCCTGGGTCACGTAGAGCTGCGCGCTCTCGCCGGTGTCCGCGACGAGACGTTCGAGAACCGGTCGGGCCACCTCTCGCAATGGCAGCCCTGCCGCGGCCCGACCGCCGAGCGACACGAGCCACGGTCCGAGGACGAAACGTCCGACGCCATCTCGTCGGAGCAGGCCGTGCTCCTCCAACGCAGTGGCGAGACGATGGGCCGTGGCGCGGTGGAACCCTGTCGCCTCGACGAGTCCGGCCAACGCCAGCGGCCGTTGTTCGACGGCGGCGAGGATGGCCGCGGCCTTGTCGAGCACGCCGACATCGGTCGATACACTGGATCTCGTCACGCAGGAACTCTATCTCACATAGCGAGACGCGATCCGGCGTCCGTGGGTGAGCACGAACGGAGCAGACATGGGTCAGACACTGATCGAGAAGGTGTGGGAACGACACGTCGTCCGCCGCGTCGACGGTGAACCGGACCTGCTCTTCATCGACCTGCACCTCATCCACGAGGTCACGACGCCGCAAGCCTTCGACGGACTTCGACTCGCTGGCCGAGGTGTCCGTCGGCCCGATCTCACCCTCGCGACGATGGACCACAACGTACCTACCGACATCCCCGGCCTCGGCATGCACAACACCGAGCTGGTGACCGACGAGGTCAGCCGGGCCCAGATGCTCGCGCTCGCCAAGAACTGTGACGAGTACGGCATCCCGATCTTTCCGATGGGACATGCCAACCAGGGCATCGTGCACGTGATCGGTCCTGAGCTCGGTCTGACGCTTCCCGGCATGACGGTGGTGTGCGGCGACTCACACACCTCGACACACGGCGCGTTCGGGTGCATCGCCTTCGGGATCGGCACCAGCGAGGTCGAGCACATCCTGGCCACGCAGACGCTCCCTCAGATCAAGCCGAAGACCATGCAAGTGGTCGTCGACGGCGACACGCCCGAAGGCGTCACGGCCAAAGACATCGTGCTCGCCATCATCGCCCGCATCGGCACCGGCGGCGGCATGGGCCACATCATCGAGTTTCGCGGCTCGGCCATACGCGCGCTTTCCATGGAAGGCCGCATGACCGTCTGCAACATGAGTATCGAGGGTGGCGCGAAGGCTGGTCTCATCGGTCCCGACGAAACAACGTTCGCATACCTTCAGGGTCGCGACTACGCCCCGGAGGGTGCAGAGTGGGAAGCGGCGGTTGCCGACTGGCGGACCCTGGTCACCGACGACGACGCGGTGTTCGACAAGACGGTGATCATCGACGCGGCCGCGCTGGAGCCGCACGTGAGCTGGGGTACCAACCCCGGCCAGACGTTGCCGATCAGCGCCGTGATCCCGTCTCCGGACGAGTTCAGCGATCCGGTGGAACGTAACGCCACTGAGCGGGCGCTCGACTACATGGGCCTCACGCCTGGCACGTTGATCCGCGACATCACCGTCGACACTGTGTTCATCGGATCGTGCACCAACAGCCGTATCGAGGATCTTCGGGTGGCGGCGGGCATCCTCGAAGGCCGCGCCCTTGCGCCGAACATACGTGCACTTATCGTCCCGGGATCGTACCGGGTGAAGGTGCAGGCCGAGCAGGAGGGCCTCGACAAGGTCTTCGTTGCCGCCGGGGCAGAGTGGCGCGAACCCGGCTGTTCGATGTGCCTCGGCATGAACCCCGATTCGCTCAAGCCCGGCCAGCGATCGGCGTCGACCAGCAACCGGAACTTCGAGGGACGCCAAGGACGCGGTGCCCGCACGCATCTCGTCTCCCCCGCCGTTGCTGCGGCAACCGCCGTCGCCGGCCGCATCTCCACCCCCGCCGACCTTCCGGCCCGCTGACGGCGCAGGTGCGTCGGTCACTTCACCTCCGTGGGGGGGGGGGGGGGCGGGGCCCCCCCAAACCCACCCAGGATGAAAACAAGAAACCGCACAACCCCACCGCCCCCCCGCCGACCACCCACCCCCC
>JANOJN010000182.1:0-54567 GCA_031418775.1 Acidimicrobiia bacterium | reverse complement strand
ACGGATCCGCCCCGGTTACGAGCAGCTCGACATCAACGCTGAGCTCGCCAAGGGCGGACTCGTGCCCATCGCCTCAGGAGCGGGACACGACGCAGCGATATCCATTCGTCAGCGCGATGCCGTCCTTTGGGGCGCCCGCCTGGCTCCGGATGAGGTCATCGGAATCCCCGACGCCCGCTTCGCTCATGTGTTCGTGCCCAAGGGTGCCGCAGACATCGACGGCACGCCGCTGCTCGCCGGTGACGCCGCTCGCCTGGCGGGTGCCGGCAGTCCGGCGGTCATGGCCGGGCCGGAGGGCGCAGAGATCCTCGTGTGGTCGATGGGGCACTGAACCCGATCGTCGTCGGCCCGAGACGCGCCGACGGGATTCGTCAGAAGTGGATGACCGGGCAGGTGAGGGTTCTGGTGATGCCCTCGACCAGCTGAATGCGCGACACGACCTGTTTGCCGAGTTCGTCGAGTGACTCGGCCTCGGCCTTGACGATCAGGTCGTAGGGACCCGTGACTTCCTCGCAGCTCACAACGCCGGCGAGGGCTCCCACGGCCTTGCAGACCGAGGAAGACTTCCCCACGTCGGTCTGCAACAGGATGTAGGCGGCAACGGTCGACACATGATCCATCGTAGTGGTGGCTTCAACGGGGCCGACGCACGGATTTCCTCAGTCGTTCGGGTCGGGGAGCAGCGATCCCTCGGCGATCGCCTGCTCGACGATCAGCAGCGCGTAGGCGGTGAGGACGGAGCCGGGCTGCATCGTCGAGTGGATGAGCCGGCGGGTCTTGTCGGCGGCAATGCCGTGTGCGGTCCATGAGCCTCCACCGCTCACCCGGTTCAGCAGCATCGGCTGCAGCCGGTCGATGGTCTTCGCGAACTTCGACTCCGCGGTCTCCTTCGCCTCGAACTCGTCCCAGATGGCGCGAAGACGGGCAGCCTGATCGACCGGGAGCAGCGAGAAGATCCGATGGGCCGCGGCGAGCTCGTCGGCTTCCTGCTGAGCAGCAACCGCCGCGTCGGCGGCGGCATAGACGAAGGTGTCGCCGGCGTCGATCTCGACGATGTCGTGGAGAAGCAGCATCATGATCACCTTCGAAACGTCGACGGGCTCCGGTGCGTGCTCGGCGAGCACCACCGCGAACATGGCAAGGTGCCACGAATGCTCCGCGGTGTTCTCTCGGCGAGAACCGTCGGCGATGGGCGTCTGGCGGAGAATCGACTTGAGCTTGTCGATCTCGACGAGGAAGGCGATCTGTTCGTCGAGTCGTGCCGGAGCGGTCATGACCTCTCGTTTAGCAGAGTGATGAAAAACCCATAGCGGCGCTTCTTCGGCCAGATTCGCCGCTCGCGTCGTCCTCGTCGAGCCCTGTTCGGGCCAGACGAGTAGGCCCTCCTGCGTCCTTGCGAGCAACGAATCTGACTCGCAGCCCTGCGCAACAGGGTTCTTCACCACCCTGCTTGCCTCGATGAGGCGCTACCGTCGACACCTCTCACGACGAAGGAACCGAACATGGAACATCGTTATCTCGGACGCAGCGGCATGAAGGTCTCGGCGGTCAGCTACGGCAACTGGGTGACGCACGGTAGCCAGGTCGAAGAGGACGCCGCTGTTGCCTGTGTCCGACGTGCGCTCGAGCTCGGCGTCACCACGTTCGACACGGCGGATGCTTACGCCGGCACCCGCGCCGAGTCAGTGCTCGGCCGGGCACTCTCCGGGGAGCGGCGCGACGGCCTAGAGATCGCCACGAAGGTCTTCTTCCCGACCGGGCGCGGGGTAAATGATCGTGGTCTCTCCCGCAAACATCTTCTGGAGGGAATTGATGGGTCGCTGAAGCGTCTCGGGACCGACTACGTCGACCTCTATCAAGCCCACCGCCATGACTTCGAGACGCCGCTCGAAGAGACGATGCTGGCGTTCGCCGACATCGTCCGCTCCGGAAAGGCGCTCTACATCGGCGTGTCGGAGTGGACGGCCGAGCAGATCCGCGCGGGCGCCGCTCTCGCGCGTGAACTGCACGTACCGTTCGTGTCGAACCAGCCGCAGTACTCGATGCTGTGGCGCGTGATCGAGTCGGAGGTCGTCCCGGCGAGCGAAGAGTGCGGTCTCTCCCAGATCGTCTGGTCGCCGATCGCCCAGGGCGTGCTCACCGGAAAGTACCTGCCGGGTCAGCCGGTGCCCGACGGTTCTCGTGCACTCGATCCGACCGGAGCGATCTTCATCAAGCGGTGGTTGAGCGATCCGGTGCTGACTGCTGTCCAGGCACTCCGCCCCATCGCTACGCAGGCCGGGCTGACCATGGCCGGGCTCGCCGTTGCCTGGGTCCTCGCCAACCCGAACGTGGCCTCGGCCATTGTCGGAGCTTCTCGTCCGGAGCAGCTCGACGACTCGGTCGCTGCCGCCGGGGTTCGTCTCGACGCGGAAACGTTGGCGGCGATCGACGGCGTTCTGGGGGGCCTTGTGGAGACCGACCCGTCGCACACCCAGTCGCCGACAACGCGTCCGTGATCGCTGCTCCGTAGACTGCTGCCATGCCGTTCTACGAATACCGCTGCAAGGAATGTGACACCCGCTTCGAGCAGCAACGGCCGATGGCGGAATCGAGCAGCCCGGCCACCTGTCCATTCGGGCACGCCAACAGCATGCGTCTGCTGTCGAGTTTCGCCGCCGTGGGAGGCGCTGCACCGACAGCGAACATGGCCGCTCCGTCGGCGCGACCAGCCGGTGGCTGCGGGAGCGGTTGCGGTTGCGCCCACTGAGTAGCGCAGAACGCTTTCGATGAAGCGCGTCCGCGCCGCTGACGTTGGGGGCAATCAGCGGCGCAGCGCCACACAGCCGTCGAGACGGCTGGACCTTCGAGAACGGCTACGCCGACGGTGACTTGACGGCCTTGCCGATCAGGGTCACGCCGACGCCGAGGAGCAATGCCGGCCACAGCAGACGCAGCGCCACGCTGGCCAGGGCGCCGATGCCGGCAATGAGCAGCACGCCGCCGAGGATGAAGAAGAGGATGTTGGTGAGTTTCACGGTTTTGGTTTCCTTTGGGTTTTTGTCGGAGTTGAGGAATCAGGGGACCGGCGGGGCGGTCGGTGCGTCGAGGGTGGGAACGGTCGGGAGCGACGTGCGGTCGGTGGAGCTGCCCGACAGCTCGCGCTTCGACGGGAGTTCGCTAGCGCACGGTGTCGAATCTGGGATGAGCTCGACCTCACCGGCCACGATCGTCAGGTCGACGTCGACGGAACCACCACCGGGGCAGCCGTCGAATGTGTTGACCCGTGACCCGAACAAGGTGGCTTCGGTGGCCCCGTTGAAGCCGGTCTGCGCAGCGACGATTCGCCCGTTCGTCGTGACCCTGACCTTCGGTCGGTTTGACCCTGTGGGCAGACGAACCGTCGCCTGACCGAAATCGAGCGAGATCTCGTGCTTCGATGCACCGCCGGCCCCGGCCTCGAGGCCGGTGAGATCCACGGTGAGCTCTCCGGCCCCGAACGTCTGGCTGAACGATTGCGGTCCGACGTAGGCGACCTGGCGTTCGCCGACGCCGCGGGCCAGGATCCGGAATCCGACGGCGGCGGCGATCAGGGTCAAGACTGCGACAAAGAGGACAGAGCCGATCACGAAGCGGCGGAGCAAGCTTCGGGGTTCGGAACGCCGCTCGCGGCGGTGAGAGACAGGGTCTGGCGCCGCGGTTTCCGTGACTGTCGATCCGAGGCGCTCCGCCCGGAGTTCGGCCACCGCCCGGTCGAGTTCATCGACCACCGGATCGTGCAGCTCCGCGAGGGCCTCGGCCTGGAGGTCGCGGCGGGAGGGCCCGCCCTCGAAGATGCTCATCGTCGAGTCAGCCGAAGACGTTCGAGCAGACGTCCTTCCCGAAGCTCCTCCGGCCGTCGTGGCCATGCCCGGTTCAGCGGTGAACGCGCCGGCGTCACGTCGGCGCATCAGGACGATGAGCCCGCCGCCGATGAGGAGGAGCGGCCAGAGGCGGTCCCCGGCGATGTTCAGATTGAGTTGATCGAGGATCAGCCCCGCACCGATGGCGACGAGGATCCAGACGCCGAGCGACCGGTTATGAAGGACCTCGAGTCCGCTCGTCCGAGGAGTCGGGGGTACCGCCTGTCCCTTCGGCCGCTTTGGCAGCAGGACCCAGGCGAGGATGTAGGCAATCACGCCGACGCCGCCCATCGCAAAGGTGAGGAGGAACGCCAGGCGAACGAGCACCGGATCAATGCCGAAGTACTCGCCGATGCCACCGGCGACACCTTTGAACACCCGGTTCTTGCGGCTGCGGTAGAGGCGGCGCTCGGCCGGGACCTCGGCCTCCTGCTTCTTCGCCTTCTTCGGGGAATCAGCCGAACTCTTGGGCTTCTCGGTCTTCACGTCATCCATGGTGCGGGGTTCGCAGCGTTCGTGCATTCAGGTGTTTCCCCGAACCGACCCTGAGACGGCCGGGGTGGTCAGGGTTTTGTTGGGGAGGACCCCGGCAGTCCGAGGGCGTCGGGGCTGTCATCATCAGTAGCGTGCCCCGGCCCATCGATCCGCCGCGTCTTCCCGACGCCGTGCCGAACGCGCCGAGCGCCTCGTTGCCGGGCGTGATCGACCCGACCCCGCCGGTCACCGGCCCTACCCGCCCTGCTCGTCCCCATCTCCCTGCTCGTCCCCATCTGCCCCTGGGGCCACTCGAGGGCGTCGAGCGCTCCGGCCCTGGGGAGCGGTGGCTCGGTGGAGTGGCCTCGGGACTCGCCGCGAGGCTCGGCGTCGACCCGTCGATCGTGCGAATTGCGTTCGTCGCCCTTGCGTTTGCATCCGGTGTCGGCGTCGTGCTGTACCTGCTCGCCTGGGTCATCCTTCCGATCCATGCTTCAGCCGCCGCCGGCGTTGGTGGCGGCCGCCCCTCATCGGTTCCTGTCCTGCATGCCGCCGGCGACCCGATCGCCGCGTTGGCCTTCGGTGCGGTGGTGCTCGGATCGTTGTTGCTGATCCAGCAGACCGGACTTCCCTTTCCCACCTGGTTGATCACCGCGATCGTGATCGTCTCGATCGGCTTCTCGATGATCAGCCACGAAGGCCGACGCTCGATCGAGCACGCGCTGAGTCGAACCGGGTCCTCCCCGTGGCGAGGTCAGGTCATCCGTTTCGCCATCGGAGGGCTCTTCGTCTTCGGCGGGTTCGCCGGAGTCGTCTCGCGGGCCGGACGGCTGAACGCCCTGACTGGACTCTTCTTCGCCGTAATCGCTCTCGTCGCCGGACTCGGCGTGATCCTTCTTCCCTGGAGCCGTTCGATGCTTCGTGCACTTAGCGACGAACGCCGGGCGAGGGTCCGTTCCGAGGAGAAGGCGGACATCGCCGCACACCTCCACGACTCGGTCCTGCAGACCCTCGCGATCATCCAGCGCAAAGCCGACGACCCGAAACAGGTCCAGGCGCTCGCCCGTCGCCAGGAACGGGAACTGCGGGCCTGGCTGTTCAGTGACGGGGACCAGAGCGCCGGGAGACCGCTCTCGATCCGAGAGATGCTCGATGTCGTCGCCGAGGAGGTCGAGCAGGCGTACGGAATCAACGTCGACGTTGTCTTGGTCGGCGACGGCCCGCTCGACGACGCCGTTCGCGTCGCTCTCGCCGCCACGCGCGAGGCACTCGTGAACGCGGGTAAGCATTCGGGCGCGGACAAGGTCGACGTCTACCTCGAAGTCGACGAACGTGAGCTTGTCGTGTTTGTGCGTGACCGCGGGAAGGGGTTCGACCCGGCCGCGGTCTCCGCCGACCGCCGTGGCCTGCGGGACTCGATCATCGGCCGGCTGCAGCGCAACGGAGGGCGTGTCACGATCTCGTCGTCGCCGGGCGAGGGAACCGAGGTGCAGATCGTGATCGGGCGGTCACCGGCGCCCGTGGGTTCAACCCCAGATGAACCAGCAGTTGAGCCGACGAAAGCGCAGTTATGAAAACCCGTGTGTTCCTGGTCGATGACCATCAGCTGTTCCGCAAGGGTGTCGCGGCCGAACTGGCCGACGCGGTGCAGATCGTCGGCGACGCAGCCGACGTCGACACCGCTGTTGCCGGGATCATCGGGGCCCGGCCACAGGTCGTTCTGCTCGACGTCCACCTTCCCGGCGGTGGTGGCGCATCGGTGATATCCCGGGTGCACGAACGGGAGCCGGACGTGAAGTTCCTCGCTCTCTCGGTGTCCGATGCGTCAGAGGACGTGATTGCCGTGATCCGTGCCGGCGCCCGCGGATACGTCACGAAGACGATCAGTGGAGGGGAACTCGCCGCCGCCATCGAGCGCATCGCCGACGGCGACGCGGTGTTCTCTCCCCGACTCGCGGGCTTTGTGCTCGACGCCTTTTCGACGAACCTCTCCGTCGACACCCCTTCGGACCCGGAGCTCGATCAGCTGACGCAACGGGAGAAGGAAGTGCTGCGCCTCATCGCCCGGGGCTACGCCTACAAGGAAATCGCCCGACAGCTCACACTGTCGGTGAAGACGATCGAGACCCACGTGTCGTCGGTGCTGCGAAAGCTCCAGCTTTCGAGCCGCTACGAGCTGACCCGCTGGGCCAACGATCGACGCCTCTGAGGCGGCCGGTCTCGCTTGCTCGGCCGGTTACGCCTTGCGCCGCGCCGCCTTCTCTCCGGCGGCCCGCTTGGTCTCGCGTGGTGGCTTGCGGGCGACGGGGCCTTTCGGTCCGCCCGCCGGGCGTCGGGGTGCGTCGCCGGTGGCGCCGCTCGCCGACGATGCGTCCGGCTCAGACTCACCGGCCGGCGAGGGCAGGATCGTAAGTTCACGTGGTAGCTCGGCTTCGAACACGCGGGCGTCGTGACCGCCCACGGGAGGCAGATGGAGGCGACGTGCATGGAGCAGCAGACGGGACGCGGCTTGCGACACCGGCTTGGCCCCGTAGAGGCGGTCGCCGAGGATCGGAGCGCCGCGAGCAGCGAGCTGCACTCGGAGCTGGTGGGTTCGCCCGGTGAGTGGCGAAAGGAGCAGCTGCTGACGTTTCGCGTTGGAATCGCCGAGTTCGATGATCGTCTCCGCACGGTCTCCGCCCCGTTCGACGACGGCCATCCGGTCGCGATGCTCCCGGTCCTGGCCGATGAAGTCGACGAGGCGGCCGGCCTTCAACTGGTGGGGCACGCCGACCACGGCCACGTAGTCCTTCGTGAGTTCGTAGCCCTTGAATGCAGCGTCGAGCTCTGACCGCAACGACCGCGGCGCACTCTTGCGGACGAGCATCATCACCCCGGACGTGTCGCGGTCGATGCGGTGCACCGGCACCATCGGTTGCTCGAGGTGATCGCTGAGAAGGGTAACCAGGTTGTCCTTGTCGATCACGCCGCGTTCTTCGGGGCGCAGACCGCTGGGCTTGTCGACCACGACCAATTCACCGTCATCGGCAAGAATCCACTTCGGATCGAAGACGTGGGCATTGGCACTCGTGGCGATGGCGCCGCTGATCTCGATGACGTAGCCGGTGCGAACCTCCCACGAGTCGTACGTGACAGGACGCCCGTTCACCCGAACGCGACGTCGCCCGATCAGCATGGATGCATCGTTCTTGGCCAGTCCGTCGATGAGCAGACGGAGAGCCCGGTCAAGGCGCGTGCCGTCCAGCTCACTCGGAATGATGTAGCGATTGGCGGCAGGCACGGGCGTCAAGGCTACTGGCGCCTGACTCGACCGCCCGCCGCCAGCCCAGGAAGGATGCGGTCGCGTCCTTGGTGACCGTGCCCGTCAGTGGTTCGTCAATTCTCCGGTGTCCGTTCGGCCGACACCGTGAGGGCGTCGTGGAGCGAGCGGTGGAAGTGCTGGACCCCCGGTTCGTTGCGGCCGAACGTGACGTACGACTGCGCTCCTGCGGCGAATCCCTGCTGGATCGACGCGCCCACGGCGAAGTCCTCTCCGAGCACCGTCGACGTGACAACTTCCCAGTTCTTGTCCCAGTAGTCGGTCGCCTCGGTGAGGTGGTCGGCCCGTCCGAGTACCCGGACGGTCACATCGCTCATGCTGGGATCGTCCACCCGGGGGAAGGCGGTCCAGGCCTCGAAGTGCACTCCGGACCACACGAGGACCGTGTTCGGGAAGATCTGATACGCGTTGACGAGGTGCGGTCCGGGATCGGCGTTCGGATCCGTCCCCGGGCGGTCGAAGCTGGTGCGCACGGCGGTCATGCATCCATGTGGTCCGAACGCCCGGTAGGGCGCGAGGTTGGTGCGGATGTGCGGTCCGATCGTGGTGCGATGCAGGACACCGAGGTGGTAGGTCTCGAGGAACCCGTCGATGATCACCTTCCAGTTGGTCGCAACGTCGACTCGGTGGGTGCGCTCGACCGCAAAGCGTTCGATGCCGTATGACGCCAGCTCGGCGTCGAGTTCGGGCCCTAGGAACCCGGCCACATCAATGGGGCAGGCGGCGGTGAGCGTGACCCACACCAAGCCGTGGCGTTCCTCTGCCGGGAGGGCGACAAGTGCGTAGTCCTCCCGGGAGATGGGGCCGAAGTCGTTGGCGTGAGGCACGTGGAGTAGGTCGCCGTTCGGCCGGTAGGACCACGCATGGTACGGACACGTGAACACACTGCGGTGACCGCACGGCTCGGTCGCCACCTTTGACCCTCGGTGGCGGCAGACGTTCAGGAACGCGCCGACGTTGCCGTCAGCCTGACGGATAAGGAGGAGCGGGCTCCCGGCAACGTCGACGGCAACGAAGTCGTTGGGCAGCGCCAGCTCCGACGCGTGGGCGACGACCACCGGAGCGTTGGCGAAGACGTCGCGGAGCTCACGACGAAGGTGGTCGGGATCGATGTACTCGGACGTCGGATTCCGCAACACCGCATCGGCCAGGGCGGTCGATCCGGTTCGGAGATGCGCACGGATCTCTTCGGCCAACTTCTTCTGGGTGGCGGGCTGCACGGGTCTCCGGACGTCCTGTGATGTCGATGTCGTTCGGGGAGTCTTGTCCGACGGTGGAACCCCGGCAAGCGGCTCGGATGCCGCACACCTGGGACCAGATGCGGCAGAACACCTCCCAACGACGATCGGAGGTGTTCTGCCCCCATATATGGGGGCAACCTCTCTCCCAGCGTCAGGCGGTGGCGGTGAGGCGGGTTCGCAGATCGGCGAGCTGGGTGCGCATGGCTTCGGGGAGGTGATCGCCGAGCTTGGCGAAGTGCTCCTCGACCTTGGGGAGCTCGGCCAGCCATTCGGCCGGATCGACCCGCAAGGCGGCGTCGAGTTGATCAGCGGACACCGAGAGGCCGTTCACATCGATGGCCCCGGGGGCCGGGAGGTGGCCGACCGGCGTTTCCACGGCCGGTGCCGTCCCCTCGAGGCGTTCGATGATCCACTTGAGCACTCGGCTGTTCTCGCCGTAGCCCGGCCAGACGAACTTGCCGTTGGCGTCCTTGCGGAACCAGTTCACGGAGTAGATGCGGGGGAGTTTCGACGGGTCGGTCGAGGTGCCGATGTCGAGCCAGTGCTGCATGTAGTCGGCCATGTTGTAGCCGCAGAAGGGAAGCATGGCGAAAGGGTCGAAGCGAAGGTTACCGACCACACCCGCGGCGGCGGCAGTGGTCTCCGACGCCACAGTGGCGCCCATGAACACACCGTGCTCCCATGACAGCGACTCGGTCACCAGGGGCACGGTAGAGGCCCGTCGTCCTCCGAAGAGAATCGCCGAGATGGGCACACCGGCCGGGTCCTCCCATTCGGGAGCGATCGACGGGCACTGCGAAGCAGGCACGGTGAAGCGCGCGTTCGGATGGGCCGCCGGCGTTTCCGACTCGGGCGTCCACGTGTTGTGACGCCAATCGGTGAGTCGCGCCGGCACTGTCGCGGTCATGCCCTCCCACCACACGTCGCCGTCCTCGGTCAGGGCCACGTTCGTGTAGATCGCATTACCCGACAGCGACGCCATGGCGTTCGGGTTGGTGTCCTCGCCGGTGCCCGGCGCAACCCCGAAGAACCCTGCTTCGGGGTTGATCGCGTGGAGGCGACCGTCGGCGCCGAACTTCATCCAGCAGATGTCGTCGCCGACGGTCTCGACCTTCCATCCCGGGATCGTGGGCACGAGCATGGCGAGGTTGGTCTTGCCGCAGGCCGAGGGGAACCCGGCGGCGATGTAATGCTTCCGACCGGCCGGCGAGGTGATGCCCAGGATCAGCATGTGCTCGGCCATCCAGTTGTCGTCGCGGGCCATGACCGAGGCGATGCGCAGCGCAAAGCACTTCTTCCCGAGCAGGGCGTTGCCTCCGTAGCCCGATCCGAACGACCAGATTTCACGGGTCTCGGGGAAATGGCAGATGTACTTGTTGTCGGCGTTGCACGGCCATTTCACGTCCGCCTGACCCTCGCCCAGCGGCATCCCGACCGAGTGCAGGCAGGGGACGAAATCGCCGTCGCCCAACGTGTCGAGAACGCGCTGACCCATGCGGGTCATGATGCGCATCGAGACGGCGACGTAGGCAGAGTCGGTGAGCTCCACGCCGATGTGCGCGATCGGCGATCCGATCGGGCCCATCGAGAACGGCACGACGTACATCGTCCGGCCGGCCATGCAGCCGTCGAAGAGCCCGGTGAGCGTTGCCTTCATTTCGACCGGGTCACGCCAGTTGTTCGTCGCGCCGGCGTCGGCCTCGTCGACCGAACAGATGAACGTGCGGTCCTCGACGCGGGCGACGTCGCCCGGATCGCTTGTGGCGAGGTAGGAGTTCGGGCGCTTCGCTTCGTCGAGGCGGGTGAACGTGCCGTTGTCGACCAGGAGTTGGCAGAGTCGTTCGTATTCCTCGGCCGAGCCGGTGCACCATTCGATCTGTGCCGGCTTCGTGAGCGCGGCGACGTCGGCCACCCAGGCAAGGAGTTTGGCGTTCCTGGTGGGCGCAGCAGTGGTCGTGGCAGTGGACATCGGAACTCCTGAACCGTGCTGGCGCGCGACAGCGGTCGAAGATGACCGAGGCCGTGCGCCGAAGATCTGTTGAGTCCGTTTCGTCCGATGGGTCGTGCCGCCGCGACTGACCGGGAGGTCAGTCGAAGCCGGGCGTCCCCATGTCGAGCTCCGAGCCGAGTCCGAGCTTCGTGGCAAGGCCTTGGCTGTTCACGCCGAACACGACGCGCTGACCCTGACGAAGCATGCGGAAGATCGAACCGTGAAGCGCGTCGTCGGCAAGGTCGTATTCGGTCCGTTCCGGGTTGTCGCGCAGGAGAACTCCCTGGCGGGTCACTGGGTCATAGGACTTCACAACGCCCTGCATGTCGATGCGCCTCCTCGAAGAGCAACTACGGATGAAGCGGGCAGGCTACCGGAGGGATCCGGGCCTTCCCGAGTCTGGCCGATCTTGTGACCAGATATCAATACGAGTGAAGGAAAACCTGGTTCTATCTGTAATTGAGATGGCCTATCGCCGTAGGGTCGAACGGCCCAGGGGACCCGGGCGATCGGCGCATCGACATCCACGATCGCGAGCCCGGACGCGAAACGAGACGCCTCAACCGCAACGGTCGAGAGCGTCTCGTGGCTGGCAGCGGGTGACCGCGAGCAAAGCGGGCACCAGCGCGCTCGGCCGGTGGTGCCGGCCGGAGAAGGCGGTTCTATTTGGCGACAGGTGTGTGCGAGGCCTTCACGATCTTGCCGGCGCGCAGGCAGCCGGTGCAGATGTTGACTCGCTTGACGCCGCCGCCGACAACCGCGCGGACGCGTTGGATGTTCGGATTCCAGCGACGCTTCGTGCGGACGTGGGAATGGCTGACGCTCATGCCGAACGAGGGCTTCTTGTTGCAGATCTCACAGACCGAGGACATGGCAGTTCCTTTGTTCGTCACGTCGCACGACGTAACCACTCCAGCGAAGATGCACACAGACCGACGAAACCGTCCGTTTGCGAGCGGTAGATCGTACCAGCCCCGACCACCCTCACGTACCCCCCACCCTCACGTACCCCCCACCCTCATCCTCGGCCTCGGCGCCCTCTTGGCGACGCGGTCACTTCCAGCCCGGTGCCGCAGTATTCCCACGAGGATTCGTCGCGTCGGAGGGCGAAGCGGCTCAGCGCGTTGCTGCCTCGTAAGATGGTCCACCCATGTCAGCGCCCGAATCCCTTGCTTCCCCCAGCGTACGGACGGCGCTCAACGCCGACGATCTCGTCGGATGGATCCTCGCCTTCCGTGATGGCCTTCGGGCCAATCAGGCCGCCATGAATCGCCTCAACGTCTATCCGGTTCCCGACGGCGACACCGGTACAAACATGGCCCTCACGTCCGAAGCGGTGGTCACCGAGTTGGCGTCCGCGGCCGACAAGGCGCCCCTGACCATCGCGTCGGCCTGCCAGGCCATCGCTCACGGGTCGCTCATGGGAGCGCGGGGCAACTCCGGCGTGATCCTCTGCCAGATCCTGCGAGGCCTCTCGACGGAATGCCGAAGCCACGAATCGGTTTCCGCTCCGATCCTGATCCGGGCGTTGGCCGCGGCGTCAACCGCCGCGTACAGCGCCGTGATGAAGCCGATCGAAGGGACGATCCTCACGGTCGCACGGGGGGCGGCAGAGGCTGCCGCGGCGCTGCCAGATTCGGCATCGCTCCTCGATGTCGTCGAAGCCGCGAGGTCGGGAGCGGCTGACGCCCTCGCGTCGACGCCCGACCTGCTTCCCGTGTTGAAAGCCGCCGGGGTCGTTGACTCGGGCGGCACCGGCTTCCTGGTGCTCATCGACGCTCTTCTGCATCAACTCGACGGCCGGCCCATCCCGCGGGTCGAGGCACCGGGCAACGACCTTCCGCCCGACCCGCTCGGTGACTCTCTCTCGGCGGTGTCGCCCGACGGAGTGAAGGGCGTTGAGGAGCTGCGCTACGAGGTCATGTACTTCCTCGAGGCCCCGGATGAATCGATCGACGGGTTCAAGGACGCGTGGGCAGCCATCGGCGACTCGATCGTGGTAGTGGGCGGCGACGGCCTGTGGAACTGCCACATCCACACCGACGACGTCGGCGCAGCAATCGAGGTGGCGCTCGACATCGGTCGGCCGCGCACGATTCGTGTCACCGATCTCCACGAGGAAGTGGAGGAAGAGCGGTGGGTCCGCGAGGCGACCGGTGCGTCGATCGTCGACGAACCGCCACACGTGCACGAGCCTTGCGAGACCGCTGTCGTCGTCGTCGCCAGCGGTGACGGCATACGACGCCTGTTCCTTTCGCTCGGCGTCCAGCAGGTGGTGACCGGCGGCCAGTCGATGAACCCTTCCACGGCCCAGCTGCTCGAGGCCGTCGAGGCCTGCCCGTCGGACAGCGTGGTGATCCTGCCGAACAACAGGAACATCATCGCCGTGGCCGAACAAGTAGTCGCGCTCACTACAAAGCAGGTGAAGGTGATCGGCACTCGCGGGGTCACCGAGGGGCTCGCCGCAGCCATGCAGTACGACCCTCAGGGCGAGCTCGTGGCGAACGCCGTCTCGATGCTTGCGGGGGCCACTGCGGTGGTCAGTGGAGAGGTCACCGTGGCGGTGCGCGATTCCACCTCCGACGCCGGCCCGATCTTCGAGGGTGACCATCTCGGCCTGACCCGCACGGGCGGCATCGTCGTTGTGCAACGGGAGTTGGTCGACGCATGCACCGGTCTGCTCAGCGCCATCGTCGAGGATGGCCACGAGATCGTCACCATCATCGAAGGTGAGGGTGCCACCGCCGGAACGACCCGGGGCATCACGGAGTGGTTGGCCGACCACCGCCCCGAGGTCACGGCCGAAGTGCATCACGGCGGTCAGCCCCTCTACCCGTACCTCTTCGGCGTGGAGTAGCCCGTTCGGCCCATTGGACCGCCCTTGGCTCAACGCGGCGGGCTTGGGCGCCGATGCAGGGGGCATGCCGGCAGCATCGTCGTCCTTCCGTAGTCCGGACGAATGCCCCGGCGACGCGCTCGTCGACGTGGCTCGGGACCTGCTCGATCTGCGTGCTGCCCACCCGGCGGACCGTCGAGACGGCGAACGGCGTGACGATTCGCCCGGTCGACGGCCCGGCGACCTCGCCGCGGTCCGGCTTCGCTATGTCCATGCGACCATCGGTGTGATCGCAGGGTTCGGTGCGATGGCGTGCGCGGGGTTCGCGTTGTTCCGTCCCCCCATCACCCGACGGGCCAGCGAACTTTGCGGCGACGGCCTCGGCGGGCAGGTCGTCATTCATCGGGGCCTCAGCTGGCTCTGGATCCCGGCGATGATCGGCATGGTGCTCGCCGTCGTGGTTCCGCACCGAAAGCAGCGTCCGGTCCTGACGCTGTTCTGCGCCGGGTTGGTGCTCGGCATGGGCGCCGGGGCGATACTGCGGGTGGAAACAGTTGTTGCCGGACTCTGCCTTGCTTGATGCCGCCTCGGCTGAACCGTTCGCTCACCAGGCGAAGGCCGCAGCTCAGCCGGTGCCAGACAGTGAACGCAGCACGCCGTCGCCGAATCGTTCGAGCTTGGTTTCGCCGACGCCGGTGACGGAGGCCAACTCCGCGAGGGTTGACGGGTGTCGCGTCGCGATCTCCCGCAGGGTCGCGTCGTGGAAGACCACGTAGGCAGGTACGCCCTGCTCTTTCGCCGCGGCGGCGCGCCAAGCACGAAGACGCTCGAATCGGTCGGCGGCGTCAGGGGCCAACTCGACTGCGGCCGCTTTCGCCCCGCCGCGTGACGAGGAGGGCTTGGCCGCTTTCACCGCGCGCTCTTTTTCGGTGCGCATCATCACCACGCGCTTGCGACCCAGCACTTCTGCACTCGCGTCGGTGAGCACGAGCGTGCCGTAGTCGCCTTCGACGCCGATGAGGCCCTGGGCGAGGAGCTGACGGATCACACTTCGCCACTCGGTGTCGCCGTGGTCCGAGCCGATACCGAACACCGTCAGCTCGTCGTGGTGATGCTGGACCACTTTGTCTGTGCGCTTACCGGTCAGGATGTCGATGATCTGGCCGGCACCGAACTTCTGATTTCGCTCTCGCTGCAGACGCGACACCGTCGAAAGGATCTTCTGGGCTTCGACGGTTCCGTCCCACTGCTGGGGCGGATCGAGGCAGGTGTCGCAATTCCCGCATGGCTCGCTCGCCTGGCCGAAATAGTTGAGGAGCTGCACGCGGCGGCACTGCACGGTCTCACAAAGCGAGAGCATGGCGTCGAGATGCTCACGCAGCCGGCGCCGGTGGAGGGCATCCCCATCCGACGTGTCGATCATGCGTCGCTGCTGGACGACGTCTTGAAGTCCGTAGGCGAGCCACGCTGTCGACGGCAGTCCGTCCCGACCGGCGCGTCCCGTCTCCTGGTAGTACCCCTCGACGGACTTGGGGAGATCGAGGTGGGCGACGAAGCGCACGTCGGGTTTGTCGATGCCCATGCCGAAGGCAATCGTGGCGACGACGATGAGGCCGTCTTCTCGGAGGAAGCGCGCCTGATTGGCGGCGCGGACTCGGTTGTCGAGTCCCGCGTGGTACGGAACCGCCGGAATGCCGTTGTCGTTGAGGAACTCCGCGGTCTTCTCGACCGACGCTCGCGACAGGCAGTAGACGATGCCCGCATCACCCTCGTGCTCGCGACGGAGAAGGTCGAGCAATTGACGGTTCGGGTTGGCCTTCCCGACGATGCGGTACTGGATGTTGGGCCGGTCGAAGCTGGCGACGAAGTGCCGGGCGTTCTCGAGCTTGAGCCGTGACGTGATCTCGGCGTGCGTCGCCTTGGTCGCCGTGGCCGTCAACGCGATGCGGGGCACCGTTGGCCACCGGTCGTGGAGCTCGGAGAGCATGAGGTACTCGGGCCGGAAGTCGTGGCCCCACTGCGAGACGCAGTGCGCTTCGTCGATGGCGAAGAGCGCGATCGTGCCCCGGTCGAGCAATCGCGTGGTCGATTCGACGCGAAGCCGTTCCGGCGCGAGATAGAGCAGATCCAGGCGGCCGGCGAGAAAGTCCCGTTCTACCTCCAGGCGCTCCTCCGGGCCTTGGGTTGAGTTGAGGAAGGCGGCGCGAGCACCGACCGCGCGGAGTGCGTCGACCTGGTCCTGCATCAGGGCGATCAGCGGGGAGATGACCACGCCGGTGCCTTGGCGCACGAGCGCGGGGACCTGGTAGCAGAGCGACTTCCCTCCGCCGGTCGGCATGAGCACGAGCGCGTCGCCGCCGTCGATCACATGGGTGACGATCGCCTCCTGGTCGCCGCGGAACGCGTGGTAGCCGAAGACCCGCTTCAGCACGGTCCGGGCAGCGTCGACCGTGGTGCTCATCCCCTCAGTGTTGCCCACCGCCCGTCCAAGCTGCGCACGTCTCCTTGGGTCAGTTTGCGTGCACCGGGTCGGCTGGCGTGCACAGGTGTACAGATCCCGACCCATTGCACCTGAGCCGACCCAGGTCCGTGGCGGCTCGAACGAACTACTGTGCCTGGCATGTCGGATTCGCCGATGCACACGCTCTCCACGCTCGACGAATTGCGCGGCCTCTACCGCGAACCGTCCACGTTGGTACGGAACAAGGTGAAGTCCGTGCTCGACCCGATGAGCGTCGGGTTCGTTGGGCGGTGCACGTTTCTGGTGATCTCCACGTCGCACCGCAGCGGCCGACTCGATGTGTCTCCGCGTGGCGGCCCGCCAGGTTTCGTTCGTGTCCTCGCGTCGGGGGCGATCGCTATCCCCGATCTCAACGGCAACAACCTGATTGACACGCTTGGCAACATCGTCGATACCGGTCAGGCCGGTTGCCTGTTCGTGATTCCCGGTCGCGACGAAACGCTTCGCGTGAACGGTCCGGCCCACGTGTCGGTCGACCCTGCGTTGCTCCGCTCCTTCGATGATCAGCTGCGCACTCCCAAGACGGTCATCGTCATTGAGCCGGTCGAGGTCTTCGTGCATTGCGCGAAGGCATTCCGGCGAGGCGGGGTGTGGGATCCGTCGACCTGGCCGGCGGAGGCCGACGGCACGCCCGACGGTGTCGATATCCTCGCCTGCCAGTTCGAACTCGCCGACGGTGGTGCCGAGCTCCGGTCCGGAATGGACGCGGGCTACACCGCGGAACTCGCGGCCGACGCCCCGGCTGCCACGTAACCCAGCCGTCGAGATGTCCTGTCGGCTCGCATGCACTGGGTCGGGAGAACGACACAGGTGCGCAAATCCCGACCCAGTGAACGTCAGGTGACCCAGAAGCGCTGGGCTGACGTGCACTCGGTGCTCCTGGACCGGCTGTCAGAGGGCTGGGCGTACGCTCGTCAGCTGTGAGTTCGCAGGCCGGTGACGCAATCGAGCCCGGCCGACGCCTCCGTCAGCTGGCGTCGATCGGGGTGGAGCGTCTCGACGGCGTCGGTGCGAAGAAGCTGGCCGCGCTGCGTGACCAGGGCATCGACTCCGTGCTCGATCTCCTGACGACGTTCCCCCGGCGCTACATCGACCGCACGGCGCAGAAGCCGATCCGCGACATGTTGCCCGGCGACGAGGCGCTCGTGCTCGCCACCGTGAAACGCAGCGAAGCCCGTCGGAGTCGTCAGGGACGCACCTTTGTGGAGGTCGACGTCTTCGACGGCTCGGGCTACCTGAAGGCCACGTTCTTCAACCAGCCGTGGCGGGCGAAGCAGTTGCCGGCCGGCACCGAGGTCGCGATGTTCGGCAAGCTCGACATCTTCAACGGGCAGCGTCGGATGACGAACCCGGTCGTCGACCTCGTCGGTGGCGACAAGACGGGCAAGATCGTGCCGCTCTACCCCCAGTCAGAGAAGTCCGGACTCACGACCGGCGAGATGGCGGGATGGGTCGGCGAGGCCCTGCGGCGGGCGGGTCGGTTCGCCGATCCGTTACCACGCCGGTTCCGTGACGATCTCGACCTTGTCGGACGCGACTGGGCGATGCATCAGATTCATGAGCCGGAAGCGATCGGTGCCACGCACGCTGCGCGCAAGCGTCTGGCATTCGACGAACTCCTCCGCCTTCAGCTGGTGCTGGTGATTCGGAAGCGCGCCGTTGAACGGGATTCGATCGGCATCGTGCATTCCTCGGCCGCCCTCGAAGGTCACGGGCCGTTCGTGTCGGCGTTCCACGCGTCGCTGCCCTTTCCGCTCACCGGTGCCCAGCGGCGGGCCAACGCCGAGATCGCCCGCGACCTGGCATCGCCGCTTCCGATGCATCGGCTTCTCCAAGGTGACGTGGGCTCGGGCAAGACCCTCGTCGCCGTCACCGCAGCGTTGATGGCCATCCAAGACGGTCATCAGGCCGCTCTCATGGCACCGACTGAAGTGCTCGCCGAGCAGCACTTCATCGGCATTCGCCGGGTTCTCGACGCCGCTGCGCTGACCGTCCGCGAAGAGGGTTCGCTGATGGGGGAGCGACCGGTCACGGTGAAGCTCCTCACCAACCGTACGACGGCGGCGGAGCGTCGCGATCTCTTCGGTGCACTTACGAATGGCGCGGTCGACTTCCTCATCGGAACCCACGCGCTGATCGGTGAGCACGTCGAGTTCCACTCGCTCGGCGTCGTGGTGATCGACGAGCAGCACCGTTTCGGCGTGGAGCAACGCGCCGCTCTGCGGGCGAAGGGGAATGGACGTGACCCCGACCTCCTCGTCATGACGGCGACCCCGATCCCCCGCACGGCCGCTATGACGGTCTACGGCGACCTCGACACGACGATCCTCGACGAGCTTCCGCCGGGCCGCACGCCCATCGTCACCCAATGGTGTCGCACCGAGCTCGAAGTGTCGGCATGCTTCGCCCACATCCGCGACGAGGTCGCTGCCGGCCGCCAGGCCTACGTAGTCTGCCCTCTCGTCGAAGGGTCGGAGAAGATCCAGGCGCGCTCTGCCACCGAAACGTTTGAGGAACTTCTCGGCGGGGAGCTTCACGGACTTCGGCTCGGGCTGCTCCACGGCCAGCTGCCGTCGACGGAGAAGGAGTCCGTAATGGGTTCGTTCCGGGCAGGCGACCTCGACGTGCTCGTCGCCACCACGGTGATCGAGGTCGGTGTCGACGTCCCGAACGCGACGGTCATGTGCATCCTCGATGCCGATCGCTTCGGCATTGCCCAGCTCCACCAGCTGCGCGGCCGCGTCGGCCGAGGTGCGGACAAGTCGTTCTGCTACCTGCTCGCCGAGCCGAAAACCCCGGACGGCGAGGCGCGCCTCGAGGCGATCGAGCGTTCCACCGACGGGTTCGAGCTCGCCGAGATCGATCTCGAACTCCGCGGGGAGGGTGCGATCCTCGGTACTCGCCAGAAAGGGCGAAGCGATCTCCGCCTCGCCTCGCTCCGCAAGGACAAGGAACTTGTCGTCGAGGCCCGCCAGACGGCCATTGCGATCGTTGCGTCTGACCCCGAGCTGCTCGGGAACCCGGAGCTCAAGGACGAGATCTCGCTGTTCGTCGATCCCGAAGAAGCCGAGTTCCTCTTCAAGGGGTGAGTCGCCCGACACCATCTCGGGAGGCCCGGAGATTGAATACTGCTTCAGCGTTGACGATGAGCTGCCGAAGAACCGGACATGGGACATGACGGCTCTCCTCGCACACCCGTTCCGGTCGCCATCCTCGGCGTCGGCACGACCGGTCGGGCCTACGCCGATGCGCTGGTCGACCACCCCGATCTGCAACTCGTTGCTGCGGTCGATCCGATCGTCGAACGGGCGCGCCATGTCGTCGCCGGCAACGAGACCGTCCACGCCCTCCGGTCCGTTCACGATCTTCTCGATCTGGCCCCGTCGCTCGGACTCCGAGCGGCCATCGTGTGCTCGCCGACCCTGACGCACGTGCCGTCGGTGACGGTTCTCCTCGATCGCGGGATCGGTGTGCTCTGCCATCCGCCGTTGGCTCCCAGCCGTCCCTCGGCCCGAATGGTCATTGACACTGCGCGCCGCTCGCGTGCCCCCCTCATCGTGGCGCTCGACCATCGGCGGGCCGACGAGGTCTCGGCTGCGGCGGATCTCGTCGCCACCGGCGCACTCGGCGAGATCCGTCTGGTGCGCGTGCATCTCCGCAACGGTCAGCCGGCGGAGCACGGCATCCTGCGCGAGCTCGGCACGGTCGGACTCGATCTCGTGCGCACCCTGATCGGTCCCATCCTCCATGTGACCGCGGATCCAACGGACGTTTCGGACGCCCGCACAACGACTGCGCAGCTTCTTGTTCGCTCGGCCGGCGACGTCACGGCGAGCGTCGTTCTGTCGGCTGACTCTGCGCTCGCGCCGGGCTGGGAAGTGCTGATCGAAGGTTCCGACGGTGCCCTGCGGCTCGACATGGACGGCCTGAGCCGCCACAGCGGACTTGGCTGGGAGGCGGTCTGCGGTCGGACGGCGACGGCCGAACTCCGGCATCGCCATCTCCGCGATTTCGCGGCTGCGCTCGAGGCGGGCGCCACGAGCTCGGCCTCCGATGATGCCAACACCCTCGCCGCCGTGGCCGTTCTCGAGGCGGCGCGACGTTCGGTGGAAACCGGCGGATGGGCGCGGGTCCTGAGCGACCACCTCGTGACCCGAGCGTAGGCGCGGTCCGGTTACCCTCGACCGGCCACACTGGAGCGGTGCCCGACCTCACCGATGATCCACCGGCCGTGCCGGACCCGAACGACTCGCGCACGTGGCCCCGTTGGATGACGCGTTCCGTCCTCCTCACCGGCATCCTCGGCGTACTCGTGACCATCGCCCTCACCGTCCGCTGACCCGTCACTGGGAGAGAGGTCGCAACACCTGTGACGCGCCCACTGGGAGAGAGGTTGCCCCTATATACGGGGGCAGAACACCTCCGAACGCCGCTGGGAGGTGTTTGGCCGCACCACCGAACGGCTGGTGGGGACTCCGACGGAGCTGGACCGTCGCCGCGACCCACCCGCGCTCCGCGCCGAGACGGACCGCCATCCGAACCTTTACCAGTCGGGGTCCTCGGTGTCCTCCGCCCCCGGGACAACGAGGTCCCAGCGATCCAGACAGTCCTCGCACCGATACGTCGCCACGTCACCCGGGTAGAGGGGCTGCTCCGCAGTGACGATCGTCAGCAGGTGCGCCCGCCCGCCGCAGTCGATGCAGGTGATGATGAGCGGCGCCGGATCGTCCGGTTCGACCTCCGGGTTGCTCATGCCGTGGCCTCGTCGGACGTCCCGGTCAGGTTCGTCCAAGTCGCCGACGTGATCGCCAGGAACAACCCCTTGGCCTCGACGCACACCTGCCCGTCGTGGTCGCGTAACTCTCCCTCCACGTGGTAGCGCCTCCGCCCACCGCGCTCGTCGGCGCGCCACGCCTCCACGGTCACGGAACGCCCGTCGAGCGCTACCGGCTTGCGATAGCGCAGCTCCAGCGTCGCCGTGAGACAGCGCTGATCGTGCAACACCAAGCCGACGGACGCCATGGTCTCGTCCAGCGCGGTGGCCGCCAGTCCGCCGTGCAGATACCCGGGCATCCCGCGATGGTGGCCCTGGGGGACGAACGTCGCGACACAGCTCGGCTTGCCCTCACGTTCACCCTTCGCCCACGAGAAGGCGAGGTCATGCGGAGCGGAGCGCGGATCGTCGGACTCGGAGATCGCCATCGCCGACGACGGTAATCGCCATCCGGTGAGACGCCGATTCGCCCCACGACACAACCAGGCGGACTCCCCGACACGGTTCCCGGCCTACGAGTGCATGGGGACCGGTGGTGTCAAGTACGGTGCCCCCGTGCGCATTGTGGCCGGGACCGCCCGGGGGCGTCGGATCGAAGCCCCTGAGGGGCGAATCACGCGCCCGACGCTCGACCGTGTCCGTCAGGCGATCTTCAACGCCCTGGATGCCCGAGAGCTCGTGCGGAACGCGGTGGTGCTCGACCTGTTCGGCGGATCCGGCGCGCTCGCACTCGAGGCGATGTCTCGAGGAGCCACGCACGCAACGGTTGTCGAAGCCGATCGCGCTGCGGTGACCTTCGTCCGGCGCAATGCCGAGGTGCTGGGTTTCGGTGACGACGTTCGCGTAATCCGCAGCGATGTGCTTCGGTGGCTCGTCGGTGGGGGAGCGGTCACGCTCCAGCCGACGCTGGTCCTTTCCGATCCACCCTACGACTGGGGTAACTGGCCGGAACTGTTCGCATCTCTTCCCGCGTCGGTCGAGTGCGTCGTCGCCGAAACCGGGGTTGCGCTTGCCGCGCTGCCGGGGTGGGAAGTCGAGCGCGAGAAGCGCTACGGGGGGACGATCGTTACCATGCTCGTTCCTGTCGAACGTCAGCCCACCGACGAGTTGTCGGATGCCCAAATGCCATCAACGGAAGCAGAAGTCGAGGTCACCCTGTGAGGAAATGTCTGGTGCCGGGGTCGTTCGATCCGATACACAACGGGCACATCGACGTGATCGAGCGGGCGTCTGCCCTGTTCGATTCGGTTCTTGTGGCGGCGATCCGCAATCCGCAGAAGTCTGAGGCCATGTTCACGCTCGAAGAGCGCAAGGAGATGATCGCGGAGTCGACGGCGCACCTCCCGAACATCGAGATCGGGTTCTTCTCCGGACTGCTGGTGGACTTTGCCGCGGAACACGCGTGCGATGCCATCGTGAAGGGCCTCCGGGCGGTGACCGACTTCGACAGCGAACTCCAGATGGCCCAGATGAACGAACGACTTTCCGGCATCGTCACGGTCTTCTTGCCAACGGTGTCGCGACATTCTTTCCTGGCGTCCCGGCTCCTGCGTGAGGTCGCCCGGTATGGTGGAGACGTCTCGACGATGGTGCCGGAAGCGGCCAACCGCCGTCTGGTCGAACGAGCACGCCAGCTTCAGCCCTGATCGGCAGACGCAGGCGTTCGCTGCCACAGCACTCCGCTTCCCCAAGGAGCCTCCATGTCCAAGCGTGATCGCGTCGTTGCGTCCGGTGCGACAAGTCCCATCGATTCCTTCAGCGGCATCGTCGGGGTGAGCCGATGAGCGTCATCGACAACGACCCCGCGTTCGACACCGCGGACGAACACGAGTCGATCGCCCTGATCCGTCAAGCGATCGATGTCATCCAGTCTGCGAAGCCGATGTTTGCGTCGTCGTCGGTGCGCATCGAGCCGGCCGAAGTCCTCGGCTTGTTGGAAGCCGCGGTGACGCAACTCCCGGAAGAACTGCGCCAGGCCCGGTGGCTCCTCAAGGAGCGCCGGGAGTTCCTCGACAAGGTCAGTCGTGAGGGCGACGAGATCCTCGACGAGGCCAGGACGCGCGCGGAGAGACTTGTGTCCCGCCAGGAGATCGTCCGTGCCGCCAAGTCGAAAGCCCAGAAGCTCGTCGATGAAGCGGAAGCCGATTCGCGTCGAAAGAAGCGAGAGGCCGAGGACTGGTGCGATCAGCATCTCGCCCGCTTCGAGATCGTCCTCGATCGCACCGTGAAGACCGTGAAGGCCGGCCGAGACCGCCTACAGAAAGTTGCCGCGGACGGTACGGGCGCGGGGGCCATGAGCGGTCTCAACGGGTCGATCGCCGGTGGCTCGACCAGCGATGAAGACGCCGACGAGACCGCCAGCCGCTTCTTCGATCAGGACTCGCTCTGACCTCTCCTCAACCACTCAGTGGCGGGTCGCTCCGCCGGGCTTCGATCCGTCGATGTCGATCCCGAGCCACGGTGCGATGAGCGAGTCGGGGAACGACTGGACCCGGGTCTTGTAGACGGCCTCGCTGTCTGCGACGAACCCCCGTGCAACGGCCAGGTCGTTCTCGACGTCGGTCAACGCCCTCTGGAGCTGCAGGAAGTTCTCGTTGGTCTTCAACGACGGGCTTGCTTCGGCGATTGCTGCGATGTTTTCGGCGTCGAGATCCCTTCCCCGGAGCGAGGCGACGGATTCCTGCACCTCGCGCTCGTGGGCCGCGGCGGCGCTCACGACCGCGGTGAGTTGGGGAACGAGGGTGCTCCGCTTCTTCTCGGCGATGTCGACTAGGCGGTGGGCGGCCTGGTACTGCTCACGAACGGTCACGATCCGGTTGCGAATGCGGATCACCTGGACCACGAACATCGCGAGGAGCAGTACCGTCGGGCCGATCGGTCCTCTGCTCCAATTCGGATGGATCCCCTCCTTGCCATCCGGCTTGACGTATGTCGATCCGGTGAACACCGCAACGGTCAGGCAGGCCAATGCCAGCATCGCAAGCGCGCTTACGATCATGAGTCGTCGTGCGTTCTTGGTGAGCTGGCCCTCGGTACCCGAGTAGACGTAGAGCGGGCGGTCCTTGGCCTTTACGAAGACTGCTGCGTGCCGTTCCTCGTCGAACGTCGTCGAACCGAACACGTAGATGTCGCTTCCCTCGGGGACGTAGGTCTCGCTGATCCGCCAGGTGCCGGTGAGACTTGTGATCGGCGTGTCGGTGTCCCAGCCGGTGTGGAGCCGGTCGAAGAATCCCCGGTCGTCCTCGGAGGTTGCGGGAAGGAACGGCTCGCCGAGCGCGATCGCGGTGAGGGCGTTCGCCGTCAACGATGGCGGTGCATCGTCACCTTTGATGACGTTGGTCTCCGGGCTGCTGATGGAGGTACCCGTGAGGTCGACGATGATCGGACCGGAACCGTCGTCCACAGTGATGGCGGGCTCCGACGTCGCCTGGTGTCGGGTCTTCCACGACTTGTCCTTCCCGCTTCCGGTCTCCTCCTCCACCTCCACGCTCCACCAGACGCACGTCTGTGCCGTGATCGGCGAGACGACTCGCGTGCCCGATGGGCCGGGGCCGGCCTTGCCTGCCACTTCGACGCGGCCGATCACGACGTTTCCGGTGGCGATGGTCGGCGTGTCGATCGCTGCCCACGCTCGACGAGACGAGAAGAACGAGACCGCGGCTGCGCCGCCGGTGAGCGCGGCCGGAACGAGCCAGGCGAGGGGGTTCACCTCCTCAGTTTGGCGCAGCGAAGACGGCGGAAACACCTGTTTCTCGTCACGGTCGTCCTCCGTGTCGGCTCGTCCCGGTGCGGAGGCTGGGGCGTTGGCCCAGCCGTCCTGGGGCAGCGTGAGCACGCAACGGTCGTGCGGCTGATCACCTCCCAGCGACGTTCGGAGGTGTTCAGCCCCCATGTATGGGGGCAACCTCTCTCCCAAGCCAGTGCGTCAGGAGTTCGCGGATTCGTCGAGACCCTGCTGCATCGTGTTCCAGGCGAGAACCGCGCACTTGATGCGCACAGGGAACTTCACCACACCGCGAAGGGCGGCGAGATCGCCGAGTTTCACGTCGGACAGGGCGGGGTCGACCGAGTCGGCTCCTTCGATCCCCATCATGGCCTTGAACGCGCCAATGAGGCGTCGGGCCTCGCTCACCGGCTTGCCCTTGACGGCCGCTGACATCATCGACGCCGACGCCTGGCTGATGGAGCAACCCTGGCCTCCGAACTTGACGTCCGTCACGACCGCGTCAGGGCCGGTCCCGTCGACGACGAGGTAGATCGAGATCTCGTCGCCACAGGTCGGGTTCATGCCCTCGGTGCGGTGTGCCGGCGGCGTGGCCAGTTCACCCTTGTTCCGCGGGTTCTTGTAGTGATCGATGATGATCTCGCGGTAGAGGTCTTCGAGGCCGGCCATGGAGTCCTCAGTCTTTCAGAGCCCGAACACGTCGCCCACACCGCTGAGGGCATCAGCGAGCGCGTCGACATCGGCTTCGTCGTTGTAGAGATAGAACGACGCCCGTGCAGTGGCACCGGCGCCGATGGCCCGCATGAGCGGCTTCGCGCAGTGGTGGCCGGCTCGTATGCACACGTTGGATTCGTCGAGGATTTGGCTGACGTCGTGGGGATGCACATCGCGGAAGGCGAACGAGAGCACCGCCCCACGTTGTTCGACGTTATCGGGGCCGTGGATCGTGATGTCGGCGCCGAATCGGTCGTTGAGGGTGTCGAGGGCATAGCGGGTGAGGGCCATCTCATGCTGGCGGATGGCGCTCATCCCGAGCGACGTCACGTAATCGATCGCGGCGCCGAGTCCGACCGCCTCGATGATCGGCGGAGTGCCCGCCTCGAACTTGTCGGGAAGTCCGGCCGCGGTGAACCCGTCGAAACGGACGTCGGTGATCATGTTGCCGCCGCCGAGGAACGGCGGCATCGCGTCGAGGATGGCCTCTCGGCCCCAGAGAACCCCGATGCCAGTGGGGCCACACATCTTGTGCGACGAGAACGCGAGGAGGTCGGCCCCGAGCGCACGGACGTCGGTCACGTTGTGGGGCACGAACTGGCACGCGTCGACCATCGCGATCGCTCCGGCGGCGTGGGCGGCGTCGGTGAGAAGACGGGTTGGGGTGATCGTGCCGAGCACGTTCGACATCGCCGTGAACGACAACACCTTCGCCCCGTCGAGCAGCGTGCCCAGGTTCGTAAGGTCAAGAGTTCCGTCGGCCATGACGGGGATCCACCGGATCTCGATCCCGCGTTCTGCCGCGAGTTGATGCCACGGCACGATGTTGGCGTGGTGCTCCATCTCGGTGAGCACGACGACATCGCCGGGACGCATGTTGTCGCCGCCCCACGACCGAACGAACAGGTTCAAGCTCTCTGTGGCGTTCTTGGTGAAGATCACCTCATGGGGCTTTGCCGCTCCGATGAACGACGCAACCTTGGCCCGCGCACCCTCGAAGTGGTCGGTCGCAGCAGCCGCCAGCTTGTACGACGACCGATTGATCGGTGCATAGTCGTAGGCCATGAACGACGCCATGGCGTCGATCACCGGCCGGGGTTTGAAGGAGGAGTTCGCGGAGTCGAGGTAGACGATGCGCTGCCCATCGATCTGTCGTTCGAACACCGGGAAGTCCCGCCGAACGTCCGCCGCTCGGAGAACGCTCATTGGAGGGCCATCTCTCGCCACGCGTCGAAGCCCTCGGCCTCGAGGCGGATCGCGAGGTCGGGCCCACCCGATTCGACGATGCGGCCGTCGATCAGGATATGGACGACATCGGGTTGCAGGAGTTCGAGTAGGCGCTGGTAGTGGGTGATGACGACGACACCGAGGTTCGGCCGCGCCCTGCGCACCTCCTGGACACCACCGGCGACGACGCGCAGAGCGTCGATGTCGAGACCGGAGTCGGTCTCGTCGAGGATCGCTAGGTCGGGCTCCAAGATGGCCATCTGCAAGATCTCGTTGCGCTTCTTCTCGCCGCCGGAGAACCCTTCGTTGAGGTAGCGGTTGGCGAACTCTGCGTCCATGCCGAGGCGTTGCATCCATTCCATGATCGAAAGCCGCAGCTCGAGGATCGACAGGTCGATCCCCTTGCGGGCGGACAACGCCTGGCGCAGGAAGTTCACCATCGTGACCCCCGGGATCTCCTCGGGGTGCTGGAACGCGAGGAACATGCCGGCCTTTGCCCGTGTGTCCGTTTCCCATCCGCCGATGTCGTCCCCGCGGAACAAGATTCGGCCGGAGGACACGGCGTATTCGTCGTTCCCGAGCAGCGTGTTCGCGAGTGTCGACTTCCCCGAGCCGTTCGGACCCATGACCGCGTGCACCTCTCCGGCGCGTACGGTGAGATCGACGCCTCGCAGAATCGGTTTCGGCTCGGTGGATTCCGTGGCCGCCACGTGCACGTGGAGGTTCTCGAGCTGGAGGAGGGGCGTGTCCACGGTTGACGTCTCGGTTCGCTGGTGTTCTTGAGAGGAGTACTTCGGCGGTCGGTCGGCCGTGAGGTGCAACCGTTCCCGAAGGCAAGGATAGTTTCTCCTATCGCCATAGGGGAAACCTCGCGTCGGATTCGCGACGCCGCGGTGTTCGCCCGGACGGGTCGATCCCTTTGGTCGGCCGGCCAGGCGACGAGACTGGTCGCTCATGCAGTGGCGGCGTCGACGAATCCCAGCACACGAACGCTCGCGTCGTCAGCGCGTTCTCTCCGTTGTCGGGGGCGGTTGGGACATCCTGGCCTGGGCCTATGTCTTTCTGGTCTTCGTCGTGACGATCTCGCGGCCGATCAGCAGCCGACCGACGCCGGTGCTCCAAGCGCTTCAGGCCGGGTTCCCGGTCGTCGTGGCCGGGACCCCCTTGATTCTGGCGGTAGCGCTTGTCAGCCGACGGTGGATCCAGGCTCTCGCGGCCCTGGTGCTGGTGATCACGTCGTGGTTCGCCCTTTCGCCTGCGATCGGACGAGATCCCGTTCCCTTCTGGGCCAATGGCGCGACCGAGTTCCGGATCGCCTCGGCGAACCTGTACTTCCGCAACGGCACGCCGATCGACGCCGCGAAGGTGCTGTTCGCCACCGATGCCGACATCGTCGCCCTGTCGGAGCTCAGTCCCTCGTTCGTGTCGGCGGCGACGACCGTCGGCTTCGATGAGCGCTACCCCTATCGCCTTCTCGACGCCCAAGAGCCGGCCGGCGGAAGATCCCCGACGGGCGGGTTGGGTCTGTACTCGAAGTTCCCACTTGACGACGTCGTCCGCGTAGGCCGTGATCGAGCGCCTTTCACCCGGGTGCTTCTTCCCTATGGGCAGGGCATCCGAGTCCTCCCGGTGCATGTGGAATCGCCGTCGACGGCTGGTCGGGTCGGTCCTTGGGCATCGGACCTCGCCCGCCTGGGCCGTCTCGTGGAGGCCACCGAGGAGCCGTTGCTGCTTGTCGGGGACTTCAACGCCGGCCGTTGGCAACCGGCTTTCGGAGCCTTGTTGCGGCATGGGCTCACGGATGGGCACGAAGCAGTCGGTCGGGGTCTCAGTCGCTCGTGGCCCGATGGCTTCCCGCTGTTCCGGCTCGACCACCTGTTGTACACCAGAGATGTCGCCGCCCGGTCCGTGCGCGACCTGAACGTGCCGGGCAGCGATCATCGCGGCTTCGTCGCCACCTTCGCGCTCCAGCCCCGCCGCTGAGTTCAGCGGCGCCTGGGAGAGAGGTTGCCCCCATTTGTTGGGGCAGAACGCCTCCGAACGCTGCTCGGAGGCGTCCTGCCGCCCGGTCCGTCCGAGCCGGGTAGTTGGTGCAGAGCCGGTTCCCGGCCTGGCACGATCGAGGGGTGGAATCGCTCGCCGGCATGCTTCTCGTCGCACCACCGCCGCTGACCGACCCGAACTTCGTGGAAAGCGTCGTCGTCGTTCTCCTCCACAACGAGAGTGGCGCGTTTGGCCTGGTGCTCAACCAGCCGACCGAACTCGACGTCGACCATGCCGTGCCGAGTTGGACAGCGGTCGCCGGTCTGCCGGTCCGTTGCGGTGGTCCCGTCGAGACGGGCGCCCTCATTGGTATCGGTCGTCCGGCGCCGGGCAGCACGCCGTCGGGGTACCAGGCGATCGAGACGCCCACCCTCGGCCCGATCGGCCTGATCGACCTGCACGGGGAGCCGACGAACGCGCTGCTCGACGTGTGCCTATTCGCCGGGTACACCGGATGGGGGCCGGGTCAACTCGATGGCGAGGTGATGCTCGGTGGCTGGGTGGTCGTCCCCGGTCTTCCGAGTGACGCGTTCGATCGGCGGATCGACACGCTGTGGGGTCGGGTGCTGCGCCGGGCCGACCGGGACGATCCGACCCTGCGTCTGATGCCCGACGACATCTCCTTCAACTGACGAAGAAGTGCGACCGGGCCTCCGAACCGACCGGCATTAGACGGCGAGCGCTGCAGCTGCGTGCTCCGCCTCGGTCACCCGGCGTTCGACCAGGTCGAGGCCGGCATTCCAGAACTCGGGATCGTTGAGATTGCAGTCGACCATGGCGGTCAGCTCCTCCGGTGACCGTGAACCGCCGGCGGCCAGCATTCGGAGGTACTTCTCGGCGAAAGCGGGTCCTCCGTCGAGGGACCGTTGGTAGACGGAGAGCGCGAGCAGCTGTCCGTACGCGTACGCGTAGACGTAGCCCGGCACGTGAACAAAGTGCGGAATGTAGCTCCACCACGCGTCGTACCCGGTCGTGTCCACCGTGTCGCCGAAGAGTTCGGATTGGGAGTTCATCCACAACTCGTTGAGGCGGTCGACGGAAAGCTCACCCGCCGTCCGGCGGGCGTTATGCGCGCTGTCCTCGAAGCGCCACATCGACACCTGGCGGAAGACAGTCGCGACGGAGTCGTCGACGCTGCCGGCGAGCAGCGACATGCGCCGCCGGGGGTCGCTTTCACCATCGAGGAGCCTGCCGAAAGTGACAGCCTCGCCGAACACCGATGCGGTTTCGGCGAGCGTGAGCGGGGTCACGTGTTCGAACAGGCTCTGGTCCTTCGCGAGGAGGAAGTGAAGGCCATGCCCGAGCTCGTGAGCCAGGGTAAGCACGTCGCGCCGGGTGCCGGTGTAGTTGACGAGCACGTAGGGGTGTAGCCCCGGGGTCATCGGCGCGCAGAACGCCCCACCCTGCTTGGCCGGACGCAGCGGAGCATCGATCCAGTTCTCGTCGAAGAATCGGGCCGCGCCCGACGCGAGAACCGGTGAGTAGGACGCGTAGGCGTCGAGCACGATGGCCTTCGCCTGCTCCCAGGGAATCGTCTCGTCGGTCTCCCCGGTCGACAAGGACGCGTTTCGGTCATAGTGGGCCAGCTTGTCAAGGCCGAGCATCTGGGCCTTGAGGCGGTACCACCGCTGCACCAATCCGAACCTCGCGACGACAGCTTCGATCAGCGCGCGAATGGATTCGTCTGAGGCCTGGTTCGCAAGATTCCTCGAGGAGATCCACGAGCTGTACGCGCGCAGACGATCGTCGGTAGCCTTGTCGGCGAGCAGCGTGTTGTAGATGTAGGCGCGCGTACGGAGTCCCGGAGCAAGGGCTTCGGTGATCCCAGCCGCAGCCTCGGCCCTCGTCGCCCGATCGGAGGACTGCAGTCGACTGCCGGCTTCCTCGAATGCGATCTCTCCCGACGGCGTGCCCACCCGGATGCCCGAGACCAGTTCGTCGAACAGCCTCGACCATGCAGATGATCCGGTGAGCGTCTTCTCTGCGAGGATCTTCTCCTCGGACTCGGTGAGCAGATGGGGGCGCTGCGCCCGCAGGACACGCAAGTGATGCTTCCAACGGCCCAGGGCCGGGTCGCTCAGCGCAGTGTCGACGATTGAGTCGTCGAGCGACGCCCATTCGAGCTCGATCCAAACGAGCGTCGTCCCTATCGCCGTCGCTTTCTCCTGCATGGCCATCATTAGCGCCCCGTTCGCTGGGTCAGCCGTGTCGGTGCTGAATCGCAGTTGGGCGAAGTTCCCGGCGAGCGCCAGGGGAGTCGACGCTTCTTCCACCTTTCGCCAGAACTCGTCGAGTTCGATTGGGCTCAGCGTGGCGAGGCGTCCCCGATACGGCTGGAGTTCTTCTGCCCGGTCGGCGGCGGACTCGAGGAGGACGTGCATCGAGGCCGGATCGTGGGATCCGGTGATGTCGGCCAACTGCCAGGAAACGTCTTCGGCGAGCACTCGTGGATCTGCGTTCATGGCACCACCCTAGGGAGGCCTCCGCCGGTAGCGGCGCACCTCGCCGGGGTGTGGCAGAACACCTCCGAGCGCTGTTCGGAGGTGTCCCGCCCCCAGATATGGGGGCAACCTCTCTCCCAACACCGCGTCAGTTGTCGCGCAGGGATTCCTTCCAGGTGCGGAAGCGGGTGTGGACGATGGCGTCGGCGCCGACGCCTTCACCGCTGCCGTCGGGATACAGCCGGTAGGTGACGAACAGGGTCGGATCATCGATGGCGTCGATTGGCACTGCGCCGTAGCGGGCGTCGGCATGGACCGCTGGGCCCGCTCGCCACAACAGCCAGCGTGTGCCGATCCGGCGCTTGTAGGCGATGACCTCGGCCTCGATTCCGTCTCCCAGGGCAAGGAGGTGTGGCGGACATTCGACCCACAGGTGGGCGGAGAGGCGGCGGTCGCGTTGGGGAGTCGGCGGGAGGTCGGCCGTATGGAACGGAGTGGCGGAGATCGGCCGTTCGTCGGCGGGGAGAGGTGCTTGGGGAGAGACTTCGTTCACGGAAAGTGCTCCTTGAGCTCGTTCGCTATTGGAGATGGGTGCCATCTCTGTTACGCATCAAAAAATTGACTGCTTGGTCTAGTCTCGCCCATTCGGTCTCTCTATGCTGCTTCGTGTTACGCCGGTGTTTCGACTCGGCAAAACCTCAGAGCCGATGGCACAAAACTACGCTCTCGGGCGCAGCCACAACCGTAGCCCTGCGTGGCATCACCCCCTTCGAGCCACAGCGAAAGGTCGATCATGTTCACTGCCCGACACCACTGGAACGACCTCAAATGGCGTGATGACGCCACCTGCCGGGACCTGGATCCGGAGATCTTCTTCCCGATCGGTGTCACGGGCGCTGCCGTTGAGCAGATCGAAGCGGCCAAGCAGTTCTGCCGGGCGTGTTCCTCGCAGCAGGCCTGCCTGGAGTTCGCCATCACGACGAACCAGGAATACGGCGTGTGGGGCGCGACGACCGAAGACGAGCGCCGGATCCTTCGTCGGCAGTGGCGTGCGGAAGTCCGTCGTCAGCGTGTTGCCAGCTAGTTCCGGACGGTAGGCGGAGCGGGCCGAGGTCCGCTTCTCACCAGCCCCGGTCGACCCACGACTGCAGGCTCGGCCGCTCGGTGGCGATCGTCGTATCGGTGCCGTGCCCGGGCAGCACGATGGTGTCGGGCGGCAGGGTGAACAGTCGACGATCGATCGATTCGATGATCTTGGGGAAACTGCTCCCCTCGAACCGTGTCGCCCCGGGACCGCCGGGGAACAAGGTGTCGCCGGAGAACAGCACCGGTGAGCCTTCGAGATGGAAGCAGATGGAGCCCGGCGTGTGTCCCGGGGTGGCGATCGTACGGAGGCGAAGGCGGCCGACGGTGAGCACCTCATCGTCTTCGAGAATCTCGTCGTAGCTGGGCAGCATCGCTGCATCTGCCTGGGTGACGGCGACGGAGTAGCCGGCATCGCGTATCTGGGTGACCGCCTGGATGTGGTCCCAATGCCCATGGGTCTCGACGACCTTGCGCACGCCGAGCGACCGACAGAGATCCAACAGCATCTCGTGTTCGTTCGCCGCGTCGATGAGGAGTGCGTCGCCGGAAGCCCGGCAGCGGACGACGAACACGTTGTTGTCGTAAGGCCCGACGACGGTCTTGGTGATCTCGACCTGGGTGTCGCGGTAGTGCACGACCGGGGTGGTTGCCATGACGACACGTTAGGTCGCTTCCGCTGGGAAGTGCCCTGCGGTTGCGGTGGTCTCGGCGGCCATGTTCGGCCCGGATTGGGACTTGACTCCCCGGTCGGATAAAAGTGTGTTCCACCAGATCATCTCGATGCGACGCATCCTCGCGGAACCGCGCCCATCTTTAGCAAGGGGTAGTACGTGAATTTCGCCTTCAGCGAAGAGCAGGATGAGCTCCGCAAATCCGTCCGCCGGTTCCTCGACGAGAAGTCGCCCGTCACCGAGGTCCGTCGCCTGATGGAGACGACCGAGGGCTACGACGTCGCGGTGTGGAAGCAGATGGGTGAACAGCTCGGCCTCCAAGGCCTGGCGATCCCCGAAGAGTTCGGTGGCTCGGGCTACGGCTACGTCGAGCTCGGGGTGATCTTCGAGGAGATGGGCCGTTCCCTGCTCTGCGCGCCGTTCTTCTCGACGGTCGCTCTCGCGGCGAACGCGTTGCTCGCCTCCGGCGACAAGGCCGCGCAGGCGAAGTACCTCCCGGGCATCGCCGACGGATCCACCATTGCCACCGTCGCCTTCACCGAGGCCAACGGCAAGTGGAGCGAAGACGGGATCGGCGCCACGGCGACGGCCGACGGCAAGATCACCGGTGAGAAGATGTTCGTCCTCGATGGTCACGTCGCAGGTCTCCTCCTCGTTGCCGCCCGGTCGGCTGAAGGCGTGAGCCTCTACGCCGTCGACAAGGGCGCCGCCGGTCTCACGGTGGAGGCGCTCTCGACCATGGACCAGACGCGCAAGCAGGCCAAGGTCACCCTCAGCAGCACCCCGGGAACGCTCGTCGGCGCGGCGGGCACCGGCTGGGCCACCCTGACCAAGATGCTCGACAAGGCGGCGATCGCGCTCGCCGCCGAACAAGTTGGCGGTGCCCAGAAGGTGCTCGACATGAGCGTCGAGTACGCAAAGGTCCGGGTCCAGTTCGGGCGCCCGATCGGCTCGTTCCAGGCCATCAAGCACAAGTGCGCCGACATGCTTCTCGAGGTCGAGTCGGCCAAGTCGGCGGCCTACTACGCCATGTGGGCGGCGTCGGAGGACAACGATGAGGTCCCCGTAGTTGCGTCGCTGGCGAAGGCGTACTGCTCCGACGCCTACTTCCATGCTGCAGCGGAGAACATCCAGATCCACGGTGGCATCGGCTTCACCTGGGAGCACGACGCCCACCTCTACTTCAAGCGGGCGAAGACGTCCGAGCTCCTGCTCGGCGATCCCACCTACCACCGAGAGCTGCTCGCCCAGCGCATCGGCATCTGAGTGGCGGGGCAGCCTTGTGCTGCCGGGACAAGTTCCACGATCGCGCGAAGGGGTCCCGCGGGACCCCTTCGCCGCGTCACGGTCCTGTGGGTACGCGGCCGCCTGGCGCCAGATCCTTGGTCCATCCTCCTGAGCTGACGCGACGACCAAGGGCTGCGCACACAGGGTTAACCCTTGCTTAACGCTGTCCGCTCACGGTTCTCTCACGCTCCGTCTATTCTTTCGCCCACCGGTGACGGACGACACGTCCGTTGCTCTCCAACCACAGCCGGGCAACCGGCCATCTCCTCTAGGGGTAGTAGTGCACAAGCGCAAGATCGCGGCCTCCGCCGCATTGGCTGTCCTCGCGGGCAGCGTTGCATTCAGCGGTGCCGCCACCGCGGCCACCAAGTCCAAGGGCGTGACCTGCCCGAAGGGCATCTCCTTCGGGTTCATGGGAGCGCTTTCGGGCGACAACGGCGCACTCGGACAGAACATGGTCGACGGCGCCAACATCGCCATCAACGAGTTCAACGCCGCCAACAAGAACTGCAAGGTCACGCTGAAGAAGTTCGACTCGCAGGGCGATCCGGCCCAGGCCACACCGCTGGCTCCCAAGGCCGTCGGCGACAAGAGCCTCGTTGCCATGATCGGCCCCGGCTTCTCGGGTGAGACCAAGGCCACGATGCCGGTCTTCGAAGCCGGCGGACTCGCCATGATCACGCCTGGCGCGACCAACGCCAAGCTCCAGACCAACGGGTGGACCAAGTTCCACCGCATCCTGGCCAACGACGACAAGCAGGCTCCTGGTGTGGTCAAGCTGATCAAGGCCAAGGGCTTCAAGAAGGTCGGAGTCATCGACGACGCCTCGGAGTACGGCAAGGGTCTTGCCGACACCGTCCGCTCACAGCTCGGCGCCCTCAAGGTTGCCGACGACACGATCGACGCCAAGGCATCGGACTACTCGGCCGCCGTCAACAAGATGAAGGCTGCCGGCGTCGACGCCGTGTTCTACGGCGGCTACTACGCCGAGGCTGCGAACCTGCTCAAGCAGATGCGTGACGCCGGCGTGACCGCCACCTTCGTCGCCGGTGACGGCGTCCTCGACCAGAAGTTCATCGACAACGCCGGTGCCAAGGTTGCCGAGGGCTCGCTCCTCACCGCGACCGGCGCACCGTCGAACGTCAGCCCGGAGTTCCTCGCCAAGTTCCAGAAGGCCTACAGCAAGGACCCGACGCTCTACGCCCCGGAGGCCTACGACTGCGCCAAGGTGTTCCTCGACGCTCTCGCCGCCAAGAAGACCACCCGCAAAGCTGTTGCTGCCTTCGTCGAAACGTATGACAAGAAGGGTGTCACCAAGCAGATCAAGTTCGGCGCCGACGGTGAAGTTGCCGGCGATGCCGTCTACGCCTACGCCGTCAAGGGCGGGAAGATCGTCGGCGACATCGCCGTTTGATCCAGGAGCGTTTCTGATCCGTCGGTGATCTGAACACACTCCTCGAGTCGGGGTCGGTCCCCGGGGCGCATTGCGTCTCGGGAGGCCGGCCCCGCTTGTGTATCCGCACGCTCTCGTTGCATTCGACCGATCGGGTTGTTCCGAAGACGGCGCAGCGTGCCGCGCGAAGAGCCCCGAGTCGTCGCGTCGCCCTGAAACTCCGTAGTGTCTCGTCCGTCCTGTCCGCCCAGCCCACCCAAAAGCGAACCGCCCACTCATGCTCGCTGCCGTCTTCGATTTCAAGAACTTCGTCGATACGTTCTGGTCCAACGCCATCACCGGACTCTCGCTCGGGTCGGTCTACGCGTTGGTGGCGCTCGGCTACACCCTCGTCTACGGCGTGTTGCGGCTGATCAACTTCGCCAACTCCGAGGTGTTCATGCTCGGCACGTTCGGCTCGGTTGTCGCACTGAACGTGCTCGGCTACAACGACGCTTCGGCCCAACTCGGCTTCTTCGGCATCGTCGGCGCGTTCGCCTTGATGCTGGTGGCTTCGCTGACCTTCAGCGCCGGTGCTGCGGTCGCCCTCGAGTTCGTCGCCTACCGGCCCCTTCGAAGACGAGGTGCCCCGCGACTCGTCTTCCTCATCTCGGCGATCGGGGCATCGCTGGTGATGGCATCAGCGGTCGAGCGGTTCGGGCCGAAGAAGAACGAGTCGTACGCCATCGCCCGTGTGTGGTCCTCCACCACCAAGGCGCTGTTCACCATCGGCAAGAACGGTGAGATTCAGATCCGTAACGTCATCGTGTTCGTCGGTTCGATGCTGATGATGCTCGCGTTGAGCCTGTTCGTCGCGAAGACGCGCTTCGGGAAGGGCATGCGCGCCGTCGCCCAGGATTCGGAGACCGCTCGGATCCTCGGGGTGAACACCGACCAGATCATCGTCGTGACCTTCGTGCTGGGTGGCCTGATGGCCGGCGCCGCGGCGTTCCTCTACATGGTGCAGTACCAGGTGACGGATTACTCGGTCGGCTTCGTTCTCGGCGTGAAGGCGTTCACCGCCGCCGTTCTCGGCGGCATCGGCAACCTCAAAGGGGCGCTCCTCGGCGGTCTGCTCCTCGGGGTGTTGGAGAACTCCGGTGCCGGTCTCTTCGGCGGGAAATGGAAAGATGTGGTGTCCTTCGTGGTCCTCGTTGCGGTACTGATGTTCCGTCCGAACGGTCTTCTCGGCGAGTCGCTGGGACGGGCCCGCGCATGAGCACTCCGAACGACGACACGGTGCCCGTCGACGAGTCGATGGCCAAAGAACTGATCAAGGCCGCGACCAAGTCGTCGCCACGACATCGCTTCTCGCCGATCGACGCGTTCAGCAATCTCCCGGTCCAGGCCCGGCTCGCCATCAGCCTGGTCTTCCTCGGCTTCCTCTATGTTCTCCCGTGGCTCACGTGGCTTCCCGTCCTGCCGACCACAGGTTCGGACTTCTCCACGGTGCTCACCACGCTCGTCGTGCCCTACGTACTCATCGCGCTTGGGCTCAACGTGGTGGTCGGCCAGGCGGGACTGCTCGACCTCGGCTACGTCGGGTTCTTCGCCATCGGCGCCTACACAATGGGTGTGCTCACTACGAAGCATTTCCAGTGGGACGGGATTCTGTGGTTCGCGGCACTCGTCGTCGCAGTGGTCGTGACCTCCGGTCTCGGTGTGCTCATCGGCGCGCCGACGCTTCGCCTACGCGGCGACTACCTCGCCATCGTCACCCTCGGATTCGGCGAGATCATCCGCATCGTGGCCAAGAACACGGCGTGGCTCGGTGCCGCCGAAGGCATCAGCGGGATCCCGTCGATGCCGTCGTTCCTGTGGTTCAAGATCGACATCCTCGAGGCACGCTGGCTGTGGACGATCGGGCTCAGCGCGATCCTCCTCGTGATCTTCGTGCTTTCGCTCCTCGAGCGCAGTCGGGTCGGTCGGGCGTGGACGGCGGTACGTGAGGACGAAGATGCGGCGGAACTCATGGGAGTCCCGACCTTCAAGTTCAAACTCCTCGCCTTCGCGATCGGGGCGGCGATCGGCGGCCTCGGCGGCGTCTTCTACACCACCCGCAACTCGGCGATCTACGAGAACCAGTTCGCGATCCAGCAGTCGATCCTGTTCCTTGCCGCCGTTGTGCTCGGCGGTCTCGGAAACCGCTACGGCGCGGTGCTCGGCGGGTTCCTGGTGGCGTATCTGCCTGAGCGTCTCCGGTTCCTCGCCGACAAGCGCTACTTCGCCTTCGGCATCGTCTTGGTGTTCATGATGATCTTCCGTCCCCAGGGTCTGCTCCCCCGTCGAACCAAGGCACGCACTGCCACCGACGCACCGCAGGTGTCCGTCAGTACCGGCGTCAAGAGCGGAGGTGCGTCATGAGTTCGGTCGAAAAGATCCTGGAAGTCGACCATGTCACCATGCGCTTCGGCGGTGTCACGGCCCTTGTCGACGTCGATTTCCACATCGACAAGGGCGAGATCCTCGGCCTGATCGGACCGAACGGCGCCGGCAAGACCACCTGCTTCAACGTGATGACGGGCGTCTACCGCGCCACAGAGGGCGAGATCCGTTTCCTCGGCAAACCTCTCGGCAACAAGAAGCGGTTCCAGATCACCAAGGCCGGCATCGCCCGCACGTTCCAGAACATCCGCCTCTTCCCCGAGATGACTGCACTCGAGAACGTGATGGTCGGAGGCGACACCCACCACAAGACGGGCGTCGTTGCGGCGGTGTTCCGCCTGCCCATCCATCGCCAGGAGGAGAGGTCCGGACGCGCCCGCGCCATGGAACTCCTGAACTTCATGGGCATTGCCGACCGTTCCGACGATCTGGCCCGAAACCTGCCGTATGGATACCAGCGTCGCCTGGAGATCGCCCGCGCGCTCGCCACCGACCCCAAGCTGCTGTGCCTCGACGAACCGGCTGCAGGGTTCAACCCGGCGGAGAAGGAAGACCTCATGGGCCTGATCCGAAAGATCCGCGATCAGGGCTACACCGTGTTGCTCATCGAGCACGACATGCGTCTTGTCATGGGTGTTACCGATCGGATCGTGGTGCTGGAATTCGGCAAGAAGATCGCCGAAGGGTCGCCGTCGGAGATCCAGAACGATCCGCGGGTCGTCGAGGCGTACCTGGGAGCGCCCGATGATGGGACGGAAGCGCTAGTAAACGAAGAAGTGGGGAGCTGAGCCATGGCCGCGCTGCTGCAGGTCACCGATCTCCAGGTTTTCTACGGTCGTATCCAGGCGATCAAGGGGATCTCCTTCGAGGTCAACCAGGGCGAGATCGTCACCCTGATCGGAGCGAACGGCGCCGGGAAGACGACCACCATGAAGACGATGTCGGGGGTGCGTCCGGTCACCGCCGGTTCGGTGATGTTCGACGGACAAGACATCACCAAGGCGCCGTCGCACAAGCGGGTCTCCATGGGTATCGGGCAATCGCCCGAAGGACGCGGGATCTTTCCCGGCATGAGTGTTCGCGAGAACCTCGAGATGGGCATGTACCTCCGGGCCGACCGCAAATCGGCGGCGGCTGCTGAGGATCTGGATCGTGTGCTCACGCTGTTCCCGCGTCTGGGTGAACGCATTGAGCAGGCCGGTGGGTCGATGTCCGGCGGCGAGCAGCAGATGCTCGCCATCGCGCGAGCCCTCATGGGCCGTCCCCGTCTGCTTCTCCTCGACGAGCCGTCGATGGGACTTGCGCCGATGCTCATCAACCAGATCTTCCGGATCATCAGGGAGATCAACCAGCAGGGCACCACGGTGCTTCTGGTCGAGCAGAACGCGTCGAAGGCGCTCGGGATCGCGCACCGCGCCTACGTGCTGGAAACCGGGAAGATCGTCAAGACCGGCAAGGGCTCTGACCTGCTCACCGATCCTTCGGTACGCGAGGCGTATCTCGGAGGTCATTGAGCGAGCGGCAGACCGTCGAGTTCACCGGCGCAGCAGCGCGGCGGCGAGTGCGGCTCCGGCTCGCCAGCACTCCTCGTACGACGAGTAGAGGGGAGTCGGGGCGAAGCGGATGATGTTCGGAGGGCGCTCGTCCGGGAGCACGTCGTGCAACTCGATCAGCTTCTCCGTGACCGACTTCGCATCGTGCACGAGGATCGAAAGCTGCGCGCCACGCTGAGCCGGATCCGTCGGCGTGAGGATCGACATGTCGTGCGTTGCCCCGACGGCCACGAACAGCCGCTCGAGGTATCCGGTCAGGCGCAGCGACCGCTCCCGGAGTACCGCCATGCCGCCGGCCTCGTCGAAGATCGCCAGCGACGACTCGATCGGGGCCATCGCCAGGATCGGAGGGTTGGAGATCTGCCACCCGAGTGCACCAGCGCCACGGTCGATATTGGCGGTCATCGCGAAACGGGTGTCGGGTGCGTTCCCCCACCAGCCGTCCCATCGAACGAGGTCGCTGCGGTCGACGTGACGTTCGTGGACGAACATCGCGCCGACGGCCCCCGGACCGGAGTTCATGTACTTGTAGGTGCACCACGCCGCGCCGTCGACATCCCAGTCGTGCAACGACAGAGGGACGTTGCCAGCTGCGTGGGCGAGATCCCACACCACGTTCGCCCCGACGGCGTGCGCGGCTCTCGTGATCCGGGGGATGTCGAGGAATTGCCCGGTGCGGAATGCGATTCCCGGGAGAAGGATGCAGGCGAGCGAGTCGCCGATCCGCTCGATCGTGGCGATGGTGTCCTCGGTCGAGAAGAGTCCTGCCCCGTCGGAGGTGAGCTTCACGACTGCGGTTGCGGGGGCGAGCCCGTGCATGCGCGCATGGCTCGCCGCGGCATACCCGTCCGACGGGAAGGGGCCCTCCTCGGTGAGCAGGACGTTCCGTGTGCCGCTCGGACGGTAGAAGGCGAGCAGGAGGAGGTGCACGTTGACCGTCAGCGTATTGGCGGCGATCACTTCGCGTCCCTGGGCGCCGACGATTCGGCTCAGAGGTTCGACGAGTACCTCGGCCTGTGTCGTCCACGGGTGATCGCCGGTGAAGTGCCCCTCCACAGCATTGGTGCTCCAGCTACCCAGGACGGAATCAAGAATCGACCGGGTGGCCTTCGGTATGAGACCGAGAGAGTTGCCGGCAAAGTATGCGCGCGTGGCAAATGGTGAACCGGCCACGCGAGCCGGAGGGAACTCGAATCGATCGGCCATGGGGGCGGGATCGGTGGTGTCGAGTGCTTCTGCTTCGGCTCGGAAGGCGTCAAGGTCGATGGCGTTCATGAGGTCTCGATGTCAGTGGGCGACGAAGTGGACGGTGGAGAAATCCCGGCGCATCGCGGCGACGTCGGCGGCCACGGATTCGCTGGGTCGCCGAGCGAGCAGTGCATCGGCGAACAGTCGGGCGACCGTCTCCATGTCGTGTTCGCAAAGGCCCCACCGGGTCAGCTCCTGCGTTCCGAGCCGGATGCCGTTGGCCTCGTCCGGGACGAGCGGCCTCGGGAGCCCGATCGAAGAACAGAGGATGTTGGCCTGCTCGAGCTTCCTCGCGGCCCGGTTGCCGCCTCCGTACCGAGCCGCACCGAGCGCGACATGCTGGCTCACCGTGAACGGGTGTCCGCCGCGAAGATCGGCATGCCCGGCGCGTCCCGGCACGTCAAATACGTCGAGACCTTCGGCGGCCAGGTGTCGGGCCAGGGCTTGAGCGTTGGCGATGCACTGGTCCGCGTAGGCGGCACCGTAGGTGTGCATATCAAGAGCGGCAAGACCGAGGGCAGCGGACTTCGCCAAATCGAAGTTCGCGGTAAATCCGGGATAGGCGATGGCATCGAGCCGTTCGGCCAGCGTTTCGTCGTTGGTGAGGATCATGCCCGACGGTGGCCCGCCGAAGCTCTTGTAGGTCGAGCCGGTCACGAGATGGGCGCCCTCTCGCAAGGGATCCTGGAACCGCCCACCGGCGATCATGCCTCCCATATGGGCAGCGTCGAAGAGTACGAACGCGCCGATGGTGTCGGCGAGCGCTCGAACCTCGGGCACTGCGTACGGGAACAGGCACATGCTCCCCGCCATGATGACGAGCTTGGGCTTCACACGATCGATCTGCCGGGCGAACTCGTCGAGATCCACGTCCATCGACTCTGCGTTCCAGGGAGCATCGTGGGTGACCAGCCCGAGCCAGCCGGCTGCCCCGGCGGCGTGGTGGGTCACGTGGCCGGCGGCGGCGTCGGAGAAGGCCACGATCGCGTCGCCGGGCTTGCAGGTGGCCAGGTAGGCGTACTGATTGGCGATCGAACCCGAAGGGACACGGGTCTCCACGAAATCTGCTCCGAACAACGACCCGACCAGAGCATCGGTGAGCAGGCTGATCTCGCTGCCGGCGTCCATGCCCCGGTTGTACGTGTCACCGGGTGACCCGAGGTTCGGTCGTCCACCGATCGACGACCCGAGAAGTGAAGCCATGCGAGGGTTGGCGATGTTGGTGCCCGCATAGAGGTTCAGGCAGTGCTCGTTGACGTGGTGCTCCTGCCGTTCGACGAGCGCGTGGAGATGAGCATCGATGGCGTCGGGCGCAAGCGCTCCGAGTCGGTCGAACGTGGCGGCGGCGAACGCTCGAGCCGGGGCGGTGTTCCAGGGCCGCAGGCCGAGGCTGGAGACGGGGGGTCGAGACATCGCTCGTCGATCATCTCACCGGGGCGTGTGCGTTCGTTCCTGGCCTACCCTTCGCGGGTGCTCCTCCATCGCTGTCGTAGAGCACCCGGGGTGATGCCCGGCGGTGCCGTCCTTCTCATGGTGATGCTGGCCGTCGCCGTGGCGTCGGACTCATCAGCAGCGAGGCCCCCGATCCGGCCGCGGTGGCGCACCCTGAACGTTCCGGGCGCCGGGGCACGCGTGGTGGGGATGTGCTTCGACGGCACGACGTGGTGGTTCTCCGGCTCCATCCGAGACCCGTCGGACGTTCAGCGCCCGGCCGTGTGGACGTCGACCGACTTGGTGACCCTGGACCCGGTCAAGATGCGCCCAGTCACGCCGTACGGGGAGATCTCGGAGATCTACGCCGTGGCCGCTTCCCGCGCCGGGGCCGTCGCCCTCGGGATGCACACCGGCGGGGCGCACGGGAACCCTCGAACCGCGAGCTGGGTGCTGTCGGCCAGGGATGGGTCCGCGCCGGCCATGGACGAGGTCAGAGCCAACTTCGAGCTCTACAACGGTCCCCGCCAGATCGGCGTCCGAGCTGTCGTGGCGGCACCGTTGGGTGGGTTCGTGATCTTCGGCAGCCGGGTGAATCGCAACGGTCTCCTCGGTGCAACTTCCTGGTGGTCGTCAGATGGCTCCGATTTTTCGATTTTCGACGACGATCCGATCCTGTCTGCTGCCGTCGGGGAGCAGCAGCAGGGCCTCGATGTCGCTGCTGATGGATCGGGCCTGCTGGCGGTCGGCGAGCAGTTCGCGGTGCGCAGGGGAGTGGCGTCGACCGACGCGGTGGTCTGGTCGTCGATGGACGGCCGAACGTGGGCGGCGGACACCGACCGTGGGCTACGCGATGGAGGCGACGGCGAACAGCGGTTCCAGCGCGTAGCGGTGTCCGGCGTCGGTGCCGTGATCGGGGGAACCGACGGCGCCGAGCGGACCCGCCTGGTCGCCTGGGAGCGACGAGGCGGCAAGTGGAACCGTTCAGTGCTTCCGGTGCCAGCGGCCGATGACCCTCTGTCCGGAGTGACCGACGCCGCCCTCGACGACATCGTGGCCGTCATCGGTGCGAAAGTCGACGATCGGTTGATGCTGATGAGTCGCCGGGTGGGAGGGCGATGGCAGCGCATGGGTCTCCCGGCGGCCCCGACGGGTCGTCGTGCACAGCTTCAGGTGGGAGTCGGCGGCGCGAAGGTGGTCGTCGCGGCGACCGGCGACGGGCCGGGATGGCTCGCCGTTGCCGATCGAGGGGCATTCACCGGCGGGTGATCGGCGTCGCCCAGCAGGGTCCGACGGTTAACACTTCGAGCTTCAGCGGCCCCAGAACCCGATGATCCGCCACCCGAGGTCCGGGAATCCGGCCGCATCGGCCACCTTCGCGCTGGCGTGATTGTCCGGAGCGTGGAGGTAGGTCGGGATCGCCCCCTCCGCCAGGACTCGCCGGGCGGCAGTGGCGACGAGCTGGCGGCCGACCCCTCGGCCCCGCAGCGTCGGTTCCGTCCCCACGCTGAGCTCATGTCCGAATTCGTCGTGCTGCTTGCGCCCGACACCGGCGCCGTACGAGCCGTCGTCATCCCAAGAGATGAGCAGATCCCCGTTGAACGGACGGAGCCACTCGGGCACCCGCGGATCGTCGTTGGGCACCCATTCGCCGAGGTCGGGGGTCGGCGTCGGCGAGTCGCTCCAGCGGAACAACCCGAATCCGACCGACCCCGGGCGTCCGAGCGCGTTGGGCACCGCCTTCCGTAGAGCGTCCAGGTCACCGGCGAGTGATCCGGTGCCTACCGCGCTCGTGAGTTCGCGAACGGCATGGGGCGGAACCGAGAGCACGGCGAGGGTCGGCGTTGCGACGCCGATGACATCGTGCACGTGTCCGTCCCATCCAGGGTTCAGACGCGCCTCGTGGCCGACGATCACGACCCCTTCGGGTGTCTCGGCCGTCGAGGAGTCGGGCCAGTCGCCCAACCAGTTCACGAGGTGTTCGGTCAGCCGCCGGGGATGGGCGCCGCTGCTACTCATCTGGGGGGAGTCTTTCGGGAGGCATCAGGACCTCGGCGACAGGGGGCGTACGGAACAGCGGGCGTCAGGCAACCGGTCCGCCAGATTCCTTCCACGCGGCGAAGCCACCTTCGACGTGGCTGACGTTCGTCATGCCCATGTCACTCAGGGCCGCGGCCGAGAGCGCCGATCGCCACCCGCCGCCGCAGAACAGGACGAAGTGCTTCGACTCGTCAGCGAAGATCGGTTTGAAGTATGGGCTCTCCGGATCCACCCAGAACTCGAGCATGCCTCGCGGTGCGTGGAATGCGCCGGGTACCTTTCCGTCTCGTTCAAGTTCGCGCGGGTCCCGGATGTCGACGAGAACGACGTTCTCGTCGGCCAGCAAGGCCCGGGTCTCGTCCACCGTTCGCGTCGTGATGCGGGCGTTCGCCTCTTTCAGGAGTTGCTTGAATCCCTTGGTGATGGGCATGAGTCACTCTCTTCTCCGCGGCGCGCTTGTCGAGCGACAGCACTTTATGTCGGGGTGACGACGCCGATGAAACCCAAGGGTTGGGTCAGAGGGGAGTGTTGAGGGGACGGCCGATCGAGGCGACGGTGAAGCCGTGTTCGGCGAGCGTCTCGGTGTCCAGCACGTTGCGTGCATCGACGATCAGGGGTCGGCGCATCGCAAGCAACGTGGGATCGACGTTGCGGAACTCCGGCCATTCGGTGAGCAGAACGAGCGCATCAGCTCCAACGGTCGCCTCGTAGGGCTCGCCGCAGACCGTCACGGCCTCGAACATCCCGGAAGGCAGAGCGGCGACCGGGTCATAGAGACGAACGTCCGCGCCGGCGTCGAGGAGCTCGCTGATCACGGTCAGCGCCGGAGCGTCGCGAATGTCGTCGGTGTTGGGCTTGAAGGCAAGACCCCACAATGCGACGGTCACCCCGGCGAGCGAGCCATCGACACGATCGATCAGCGCCCGAAGTTTGGCCACCGGAACGCTCTTCTGCCGTTCGTTCGCCGCCTCGACCTCGCGGAGGATTCCGAAATCCACGCCGAGGCTCTCCGCCGTGGCATGCAGCGCTCGCACATCTTTCGGGAAGCAGGATCCGCCGTAGCCGGGTCCGGCGTAGAGAAACGACTGGCCGATTCGCGGGTCGCTGCCGATGCCACGTCTGACCAGCGACACATCAGCACCGACGGCGTCACACAACGCCGCGATCGTGTTCATGAAACTGATGCGGGTGGCCAGCATGGCGTTCGCCGCGTACTTCGTGATCTCCGCCGACGCGATGTCCATGAACATGACCGGTCGGGCGTTGAGGAGGAAGGGACGGTAGAGCCGCTCGAGGACTGCCTGCGCCCGCTCGGTCTCGACGCCGATCACGATGCGATCCGGGCGGGCGAAGTCCTCGATTGCTGCACCCTCCTTCAGGAACTCCGGGTTCGAAGCGACATCGAACTCGGTCGGTTCAACACCGATCTGAGCCGCCGACGCAGCGCTCGTCCGGAGATGGGAGGCGACCTTGGATGCCGTTCCAACCGGCACCGTCGACTTCGTCACGACGACGAGGTACTCGGTGGGCCGCGTGGCGAGCGCCCCACCGATGGACGAAGCGACGCCGAGCACTTGGCTCAAGTCGGCCGAGCCGTCGTCTCCCGGCGGCGTACCGACGGCGATGAATACGACGTCGGCCTCGACAAGTGCATCAGTGAGATCAGTGGTGAAGTGCAGTCGCGCCTTCGCCATGTTCCGCCGGACCAGCGCCTCGAGCCCCGGTTCGTAGATCGGCATCTCGCCGCGCCGGAGACGCTCGATCTTGGAGGCATCGACATCGACGCAGACCACGTTGGCCCCGGTATCGCTCAGGCACGCCCCCGTTACGAGACCGACGTATCCCGATCCGACAATGACGACCTTCATACGGTATCCGTCGATCTGGTGGCGGGAACGCCGAGTAACGCGGCGAAGTACGCCGCGGTGTCGACGAGGCCTTCGCGGAGTTGGACGGTCGGCGCCCACCCGAGGTATTCGGTTGCGAGAGTGATGTCGGGCCGTCGTTGCGTGGGGTCGTCCTGGGGAAGCGGCTCGTACACGATCGGCGAATCCGAACCGGTGGTCGTCAGCACGAGTTCGGCGAGTTCGGCGATCGTGAACTCATTGGGGTTGCCGATGTTGATCGGACCGACCTGATCGGAATCGAGCAACGCCAGGAAGCCCCGGATCAGATCGGACGCGTAACAGAACGACCGTGTCTGGTTACCGCTTCCGTAGATCGTGATGGGATCACCCCGCAGGGCCTGGACCAAGAAGTTGGACACCACCCTGCCGTCGTTCGGGCGCATCCGGGGGCCATACGTGTTGAAGATCCGGACAACGCGTACATCGACGCCATGGGTGCGGTGAAACGCGAACGTCATCGCTTCGGCGAATCGCTTCGCCTCGTCGTACACACTGCGAGGGCCGATCGGGTTCACGTTTCCCCAATACGACTCCGGTTGTGGGTGTACCGACGGGTCCCCGTACACCTCGCTCGTCGATGAGAGGAAGAACTTCGCGCCTTTCTGCTTGGCGAGTTCGAGACCGTTGCGGGTTCCGAGGCTGCCCACATCGAGCGTCTCGATCGGATGGTCGAGGTAATCCCGCGGCGACGCGGGTGACGCCAGATGCATGACCGCGTCGACCTCTCCCTCAACTGCGTATGGCTGACACACATCGTGTCTGCGGAACGAGAACGACGCGTTCTCGCGGAGGTGGGCGATGTTGTCGAGCGATCCGGTCAGGAGGCTGTCGAGGGCAAGTACCTCGTCACCCCGCTTGACCAGGGCATCGCAGAGATGCGAACCAAGAAAACCTGCACCACCAGTGACAACGACCCGAGCCATGAGGACCTTCATTGTTGTCGACGTTCGCGGCCCCGGCCACAATTCCGGCCGCTAATGAGGCTCGCGACCTACCGCTCCCAGAATCGGAACAGCTCGGCGCCGAACCTGGAGATGCTCGACAGGGCGGAGTCGTTCCCGACGAGTTCGACCAGTGTGCGGGCGTTCCCGAAGACGAGGTGGCCGAACCACGGCGCCTGCCACGCGAGCATGAACAGCACGACGATCGAGTACTGCCGATACGGCGCCAACGCTTCGAGGAAGCGGCGGGGCAGGTAGGGCTCGAGCACCCCGAAGCCGTCGAGGCCCGGCAGCGGAAGCGCGTTGAGGATCGCCGCTATGAACTGCAGAAGAGCGAGGAACGCGAGGGCGCCCGCGAATGCCGGCGCCTGGCTGGGGATGGACGGAAACAGTCGGAACGGCAGGCACAACGCGACGCCGATGGCGAAGTTGGTGAGGGGACCGGCCGCCAATACGAGGCTGCAATGGGCGCGGTCGCGGATCAAGCCCATCTGGATCCACACGGCTCCGCCGGGAAGCCCGATCCCGCCCATGACCAGAAAGGCGATCGGCATGAGAATCGAAAGCACCGGATGGAGGTATTTGCGTGGATCGAGGCTGAGGTATCCCTTGTCGGCCACGGTCCGGTCGCCGAAACGGTAAGCCGTGACGGCGTGGGCGTACTCGTGGAGGCAAAGCGACACGACCCAGCCGAGAAGGACGAAGGCGAACACGCGGGTTCCCGCATCGGAGAAGTCCACGTTCCACGCAGCCGCTCCTGCGGCCGCGGTGGCGGCGAGCAGGGCGAGGAAGATCGGACTCGGTCGGCGAAGCATCAGGGTCGAGCGTAGGGCCGTGTCCTTCCGACGCCGGAGCAGCCCGTGCCCGCCCCGTAGAGTCTTGGTGCGATGTTTGCCAGCCTCTCCGACCGATTCGACACGATCTTCACCAAGCTCAAGGGCCGCGGCCGATTGGGGGAGGCCGAAGTCGATGAGGTGCTCCGGGAGATCCGAGTTGCCCTTCTCGAGGCCGACGTCAACCTCACCGTCGTCCGGGGGTTCGTCGAGCGCATTCGCGAAGCGTGTGTGGGGGCGGAGCTGAGCAAGGCGCTGAACCCGGCCCAGCAGGTCATCCGCATCGTCCATGACGAGCTCGTCGCCACCCTCGGGGGCGACACGTTCCAGTTGGCGTTCGCGTCGAAACCGCCGACGGTCGTCCTCATGGCCGGCCTTCAGGGCGCCGGGAAGACGACGACAGTCGCCAAGCTCGCCCGCTGGCTGAAGAGCCAGGGACGCAACCCGCTCGTGGTGGGCGCCGACCTCCAACGCCCGGCGGCCGTGCAGCAGCTCGGCATCCTCGCCGGACAGGTCGGCGTCCCGATGTACTCCGAACCCTCCGATCCGGTGAGCGTCGCTCGTAACGCGCTGATCGAGGCGGAGCGGACCGGACGCGACGTAGTCATCGTCGACACGGCCGGTCGTCTCAGCATCGACGTGGCCCTGATGGACGAGGTTCGTCGTATCAGCGAGGCCGTGCAGCCGCACTACACGTTCCTGGTGATCGACGCGATGACCGGTCAAGACGCCGTCGCGACGGCGAAGGCGTTCAACGAGGCGCTCGAGCTGGACGGCGTGATCATCACGAAACTCGACGGTGATGCCCGGGGCGGTGCCGCCCTTTCGGTGAAGCACGTGGTCGGCAAACCGATCGCCTTTGCTTCGACGGGCGAGAAGTTGGCGGATTTCGACCAGTTCCACCCCGACCGCCTCGCCTCGCGCATCCTCGGGATGGGCGACATGATGACCCTGATCGAGCAGGCCGAGGCGGTCTTTGATCAGGATCAGGCCGAGAAGGCCGCCGAACAGCTCATGGCGGGAACGTTCACGCTGATGGACTTCGTCGAGCAACTCCGCGCGGTTCGCAAGATGGGGCCGGTCAAGAACCTCCTCGGCATGATGCCGGGAATGAGCAAGGAGATGAAGGACGTCGACATCGACGAACGGGAACTCGACCGGGTCGAGGCCATCGTCATGTCCATGACGAAGAACGAGCGCAGCAGCCCCGACATCCTCAACGCTTCGCGTCGTCAGCGTGTGGCCGCGGGCTCGGGTCGCCCGATCGCCGAGGTGAATGCGTTGCTCAAGCAGTTCGGCGAGATGCAGAAGATGATGAAGTCGCTCGGTCCCGGGATGACCCAGGTGATGAAGGGCGGTGGCGGCAAGTTCAAGCAGGCGCGGGCGATGCACAAAGCGGTCAAGGCAGGTGAGATCGATCCGGATCAGCTCCAGGCCCTTCAGCGGGGTGGGTTGCCCGGCGCCCTGCCAGGCGCTCGACCCAAGCCACCTTCGCTTCCCGGACTGAGCGGGCCGGGTCGTTCGGGGGGCGGGGGCGGTCGGGCCACGGCGCCTGGAACCCAGAGCGGACCGTCGAACAAGAAGAAGAAAAAGAAGCGCTGACCTCGCCGTCGGAGCGTGGATCGCGTCGAGTTCCGGCGCGGCTAGTGTTGTCCGGCTCGCTGTGGCGAGCACCGATTCACTTCGAGGAGAAACATCGTGGCCGTCAAGCTCCGCCTAATGCGCATGGGAAAGAAGAAGCAGCCGACGTACCGTCTGGTGGCTGCCGATTCGCGCAACGCCCGAGATGGCCGGTTCATCGAGATCCTCGGAACGTACGAGCCTCGCCAAGATCCGTCGCGCATCCTGTTCGACAACGACAAGATCGTCCAATGGCTGCGTAACGGCGCCCAGCCGACGGAAACCGTCGCCAAGCTGATCAAAGTGTCGGGAGCGGCCGAGCAGTTCGCCGCTTCGAAGGCCTCGAAGTAGTTCTTTGGAGATGAGCGGTGAATCCGGGGCCGCGGCCCAACGAGTGCTCCAATACCTCGCCGAGTCGTTCACCGATGATCCGAGCGGTGTCGAGATCTCGTCTTCTCGTGGACGCGGCGGGCTCACGCTCGAGCTGAGCGTGGCGCCGAACGACATGGGCAAAGTGATCGGCCGTCGCGGTCGGACCGCCCAGGCAATTCGTACGGTCACCCGCGCTGCGGGTGCGCGAGATGGTGTCGACGTGCGCGTCGACATCGTCGACTGACTCTCGGCGGTTTCACCATGGCCCCAGCCGGGCTTCTGTCGGTCGGGCGGATCGCCAAGCCTCACGGACTGAAGGGTGAGCTCATCGTGGCGTTGTCGACCAATCGGGTCGAACGGGTGGCGGTGGGATCGGTCCTCCAACTCGCCTCTGGGCGGGCGTTGACGGTAACCACCAGCGCTCCGCACAGCGATCGGTGGCGGGTCCGATTCGCCGAGGTGCCCGATCGAACTGCCGCGGAAGCCCTCCACGGCGCGGAACTGTTCGCCGAGCCCATCGACGATCCGGACGCCCTGTGGATCCACGAACTGATCGGAGCGTCCGTCGAATTGGCGGATCGGTCGCCGGTCGGTCGGATCGGTGCGGTGGAAAGCGCCGGGGCGAGTGACCTTCTCGTCCTTGAGGACGGACGGATGATCCCGCTCGCGTTCGTCGTCGAGAAGCACGGCTCGGCCGTTGAAGGGTTCTATGTCGTGGTCGATCCGCCGCCAGGGCTCCTCGACGAGGCAGAGTCGGTGTAGCGAACGCGCGGGCGTGCCGTTCTCGATCAGGTGTGCCGGGTGGTTCTCAGGTCGCTCCGACGCCGAACCGGTAAGGGAATGCTTCGACGTGTCCGATGATGGAGAGATTATGCGCCTGGCCATTATCGGATGCGGGTACGTCGCCGACTACTACCTCCGCACCCTTCCACTTCATCCCCAGCTCGTCGTCGCGGGGATTTGCGATCGTGAGCCGACCCGGATGGCGAATCTGGCGGCGAATTATCCGATCGGTCGGACGTACCTCGATGTGGCCGAGGTCTGTGCGGATCCGGGGGTTGACCTCGTCGTCAACTTGACGAACCCGAATGATCATTTCGGGGTGTCGCTCGTCGCGTTGCGGGCCGACAAGCACGTGTACTCGGAGAAACCGCTGGCGATGGAGTTGGCTCAAGCGCGCCAACTGGCCGATCTCGCGAATGAACGCGGGCTGCACCTCTCGAGTGCCCCGTGCAGCGTCCTCGGGGAAACCGCCCAGACGGTCTGGAAAGCGCTCCGGGAGCAAAAGGTCGGGCGAGTCCGGCTGGTCTACGCCGAGATGGACGACGGACTTGTGCACCAGATGCCGTACCGCAAATGGCTTTCGATGACGGGCACGCCGTGGCCGTTTCAGGACGAGTTCGAAGTCGGCTGCACGCTGGAGCACGCGGGGTATTACACGACATGGCTGACGACCTTCTTCGGTCCGGCCGTATCCGTGACGGCGTTCGCGGCTCCGCTGATCCCGGACAAAGGCGTTGCGGTCGACGTCATCAGCCCCGACTTTTCTGTCGCCTGCATCACCTTCGCGTCGGGAGTCGTCGCTCGACTCACCTGTGGGATCGTCGGCTCCCACGATCATTCGCTTCGGGTCTTCGGCGACGAGGGCACTCTCGAGGTGCCCGATTCGTGGTTCTACGGCTCGCCCGTGACCATTCGAAAGTCATTGAACATCATGCGTAAGAGGCTCGAAGGCAAACTCGTCCGCAAGGTGCCGCTCGTGCGACCAGTCAAGAAGTTCGACTATCGCGGCGCCCAGCAGATGGACTTCGCCCGAGGAGTGGCTGAACTGGCGGGAGCAGTTCGTGAGGGTCGGCCGTCACGGCTCGCCACGGATTTCTCGTTGCACAACAATGAACTCGTGCTCGCCGTCTCCGAGGCTGCATCGACGGCGATGCCGTATGTGATGACGACGTCGTTCGTTCCGCCCGTCCCCATGGAGTGGGCGCGATGAACGGGAGCGCGGTGCCGATGCTGCGATGGGGAATTCTCGGACCCGGCGCAATCGCCGCTTCCTTCGCTGATGACCTCGCCTTCGTGTCCGGTGCGCAGCTCGTGGCGGTGGGTTCGCGTGATCGAGATCGAGCGGTCGCGTTCGCTGCTCGCCGAGCGATTCCGTATGCGTACGGATCATATGAAGCTCTCGTCGCGGATCCGAATGTCGACATCATCTATGTCGCCACGCCGCACAGCCGTCATGCCGAGCACACACTGCTCTGCCTTGATGCGGGAAAGCATGTTCTCGTCGAGAAGCCATTCACCGTGACGGGCCAAGAGGCTGAGCGAGTTGCCAGCGCAGCGAACACGAGCGGTCGTTTCGTCATGGAGGCGGTCTGGACCCGCTTCTTTCCGCTGTTTGAAACGGTACGTGAGCTGATCATCAGCGGAGCCATCGGTGCGGTTACTGAGCTTCGCGCCGACTTCGGCCATGGCGTTCCGTATGACCCGTCGGTCCGATTGTGGGACCCGAATCGAGCGGGGGGTGCCCTCCTCGATCTGGGAACCTATCCGCTGACGTGGGCAGTCGGACTACTGGGTTGGCCGTTGTCCGTCGAGGCCGACGCAGTGCTCGCCGACAATGGCGTCGATGCTGCTACCGGAATGCGCCTCGGACACGAAGGCGGCGCGGTGTCGCTTCTCCACGTGTCGCAACGGCGCAACACGCCCACCCGAGTTGTGGTCGACGGAACGGCCGGCCGGGTCACCGTGACGGCGCCGCTCTATGCGCCGAGGCGGGTCATCGTGTCTCGCCACGAAGTTCGGGCCGGCACGGCAACTTCATGGACCCGTCCCTTGGCGGACCTTGACCAAGCCGGGTCGCCATTGCTCGGCCTCAGCGACAGACTTCCGTCGAAGCTGGTGCGGGTCTGGGGGAGCGGGCCATCGCGACGCGTCCGCAATCGCGTGGCCGAGCAGATCGCGCCGAATGAGCCTCTGGTCGATCTCTCCGCGGGAGATGGGTACCGGTACGAAGCTGAGGAATGCGTGAGATGCGTCGCGGCCGGTCTCACCGAGTCGCCGAAGTGGACGGTTGGCGATTCCGTCCGAATGATGCGGCTTCTGGGCGAGGTGCAGCGGTCTGCTACGGATGCTCGGTCGGGCTGAGGAAATCCCGGTCCTACGAGGGGGCGTGGCTGCTAGACCCGATGGCCGATGCGCATCGATGCCGACACCGTTTCCCGCCTTCGACTCGACACACCCGGGGTCTCCCGCGTCGCCCACCTGAACAATGCCGGTGCCGCGTTCCCCTCGGCGCAGACGCTCGAAGCGCAGATCGGCCATCTCCGTCTCGAGGCGGCGCTCGGCGGCTACGAAGCGAAGGCGGCAACGGCGCAAGCACTCGCCGGGGTGAGGATGAGCGCGGCTCGCCTGATGAACGCCTCCTCTGACGAGATCGCCATCCCGCCGAGCGACACCGCGGGTTGGGCCAAGGTGTTCTGGGGTTTTGGCTTCGGCGGCGGCTTCGCCGACCGCCGGAGGGTGGTGATCGACCGCATCTTCTACAACTCGCACTACCTCTCTCTGCTCCAGGCCAGGAAGCAGTTCGGGATCGAGATCGTCGTCGCCCCAACCGATCCGTCCGGCCGCGTCGACGTTGGCGGATTCGTAGCGATGCTCGACGACCGTGTCGCCCTTGTCTCGATGACGATGGCGCCGACGCACTCGGGAATTGTCAACCCCGTCTCGGAAGTAGGTGTGCATACGAAAGCGGCGGGCGTGCCCTATTTCGTCGACGGCTGCCAGGCGCTCGGACAGCTCGTTGTCGACGTCGAGGCAATCGGCTGCGATGCCCTGACCGGGACGGGGCGAAAGTGGTTGCGCGGTCCGCGGGGAACGGGATTATTGTATGTGCGCAGGTCATTTCAAGAACGGTGCGACCCACCCGGCATCGACGGGGTGTCGGCAGCCTGGGAGACGGCATCGGCGTATGCGCTGGTACCGACGGCAGCGCGTTTCGAGGAGTTCGAATCGTCGATAGCCGGTCAGATCGGACTCGGCGTCGCCATCGACCAGGCTCTGGCGCTCGGTGTCGATGCAATCAGCGAACGTGTGCAGCATCTGGCCAACCGGCTCCGAACGGAACTCGCAGGGCGCACGCGGGTCTCGGTTCAGGAGACTTCGGGCGCGTGCTCCGGCATCGTCACATTCCTCATTGACGGGGTCGCTCCGGCCGAGGTTGTGACCGCTGCCGCGAAGGCCGGCATCAACATGAACGCCTCGTCGGCCCTGTGGGCGCGGCTCGATCTCGACGCGCGCGGCGTCACCGACGTCGCCCGCGTCGCGCCTCACGTGTACAACACCGACGAAGAACTCGATCGGCTCCTCGCCGTCATCGACGCCCTGTGAACGCCGGTCGGCTTGGGGTCGCGGTCCGGAGTCCCGGTAGCGTCTTGGTCATGCGCGCGCTCCGTCTCCATGAACTCGGTGAACCCGTCGACGTCCTCCGGATCGAGGAACTGCCGACGCCGGTCCCCGGACCCGGCGAGGTGCGGGTCGACGTCGCTGCTGCTGCGCTGAACTTCCCCGACGTTCTGCT
>JANOJN010000181.1:0-1987 GCA_031418775.1 Acidimicrobiia bacterium | reverse complement strand
CGCTCCGTCACCGAGAGGGCGTGAGACGGTGCCGCAGGGCGATGACGGGATCCCCGACGACTGAGGGTGGAAATCGGACGGCCTCCGGCACCCAGGGCACCGGAATCCTCACTTGCGGAAAGTATGTCGTGGTGACATACTTTTCGTGTGGACACGGCGACGATGACTCGACTCGTGGATGTCGCCGCTGATCGCGGCCGATACGTTCCCACGCGCCTCGCGAGGGAGCAGGGTCTCCTTCCGGCGCGTCTCGTGACCCTCGCTCGCCGCGGCGCGTTGGAACGCGTCGGACACGGTCTGTATCGAATACCTGGCTTCCCCGTCGACCGGAACGACGACCTTCTTCGTGTCGTGCTGTGGACCAACGAGCGAGGAGCCATCTCCCATGAGACCGCCCTCGCCCTGTATGAGTTGGCCGACGTAAACCCCGTGGCCATCGACATCACCGTGCCGACCGACTACCGCATCGAACGTGCCGGGGGAGAGCACTACCGAGTGCATCACGCACCGCTAAGCGCGCAGAACACCCGGACATTCGACGGGGTGCGCGTCGTCGACGTGCTCACCGCCATCGAAGGTGCGACGGAGCAGGGTGTCGGCACGGCCCTGATATTCGATGCGATTGATCGAGCGCGTCGGCTTGGATGGATCACCAAGGCGCAAGCGAAGGTCGCCTGCGGACAACTGGAAACCGATCATGGCTGAGCGAAGGCTTCCGTCGAATCTGCCGCATTTCAACAAGCTGCTCACTGAGTATTCGAAGCGCACCGACGGCATGCCTGTTGCTCGCGCCCGTCATGCCATCGGTGTCGTTGTCGTCTGCTCGATGATGGACCGCGTTCGTGGGACCGACGGCGGGCATCTGTTCGTCGCCAAGGGCGGGTCGGCCATGCAACTGCGTCTCGGGCTCACCGCCCGCGCCACCACCGATCTTGATCTGCTGTTTCGTGGGAACGCCCGCGCCTGGCTCGATCACTTCGACGGCGCCATGCTCGAAGGCGCCTGGAATGGATTCGACGCGCACCGCAAGAACGAGCCCGAGGAGATCAAGGTCCCCGGCATGTACTACCGGCCGCAACGCTTCGACGTGCAGCTTCAGTACGCCGGCAAAGCGTTCTCGACCGTCCGAATCGAGCTGGCCCTCGACGGACTGTCGGGTGCCGGTCACGATGACTTGATCGACGGTATCGACCTCGGCTGGTTCGGGATCGATGCGCCGTCGATCCCGTGTCTAAGCATCTCGGTGCAGATGGCGCAGAAGCTCCACGCATGCACCGACCAATACGAGGGCGAAGGACGAGAGAACGATCGTGTGCGCGACCTCGCAGACCTTTGGCTGCTTGAGTCGTTGCTGTCAGCGGGAGGACTCGCGGAAGTCCGCACCGAGGCGATCGACACCTTCCAGCGTCGAGCAAAGCACATCTGGCCACCAACGCCGGTCATCACGGACACGTGGCGGAAGGACTACCCGAAGATCGCAGCAGAAGTTGCGGGTGCACCAGCCACCGTCGAGGAAGCAACGGACTACGTCGTTGGGCTCATCGCCAGAGTGGACCAGGCGTGAAGCTCAGAGCCGATCAATTGCGGGCCTTCGGACGCGATGGGTTCATCGTCGTTCGCGACTTCGTTGATGAGCGAACGCTGGCGGAGGTCACCAAAGAGGCCGCCTCGCTTGTCGACCGAACGCCAGCACCCCCGGGAAAGGTGGGTGCCCATCACTACTTCGAGTCGCCGTCTACGGTGCCGGTCGCTGATCGGGCGCTCCGAGAATCCGGAGTGTTGTCGCTCGCAGGCGAGATGGTCGCACCCCTGGCAATCGATCTCGCCTTCGACCACATCCAAATAGCGACGAGCATCTATGGCTGGGACCACGTGCCCGGCGGTGGTCACGTTGACGGCTACGGCATCGCCGGCCAAACCGATCCACACACGTTCACGCTGCTCGCCGCCATCTACCTCGGGGACGAGTCCAAGCCCGGTCGAGGGA
>JANOJN010000180.1:0-2814 GCA_031418775.1 Acidimicrobiia bacterium | reverse complement strand
CATCGATCTCCGTCGATGCTTCGGGCAGACGGTCGCGATCGTGGGCAACCGGAGTCGAGATCGAGGGGCGGCAGGCGTGCTTCTGTCAGCTCGCCTCTCGGATCACGGCACGGCCGGAGGCGACAAGCGACTTGATCCGTTTGTCGGCGATATCGGGGGCGAGGCCGACGACGAGGTCGGAGCCGATTGCGCAGGCGAGCTTCTCGAGCGTTTCGAGGGTCGGTCGGACTCCACCTCCTTCCATACGAGCAATCGCGGATTGTGTCGTGCCCATTCGTTTGGCGAGTTCGGCCTGCGTGAGCCCGGCGTCGGTCCGGACCCGGTGCACGAGAGCGCGGAACGCCGAGACCCGCGCTTCGTCGTCGTACGCCGCTTGACCTTGCTTGGTCAGCGGAGTGCGGGCTTTGAGTTCGGTCCAGGTAGTTCGGTTCGTCATGTTGGTTCCTGTTCGAGGTGCTTCTCAGCGATACAAAGTTGATAGGCGCGGAGAGCTCGAGGTACCAGGAAAGGACGTCGTCCTTGAGTTCGACCCTACCCCACGACATAGCGTCCATGCTATCTCGGTGTCAGGCCGAACGGAACGCCGATCAGAGGCCTTCCGCACTGCGAGTGGGCTGTCAATGTTCGCCGCAAGTTCGTGTCGAATCTCTTCGACATGTTCGTGCATGAAAAGCAACGTCTCGAGGAAAGGCCCCGAGCGACGTGGGCCTGCGCTGATCGACCGGAACAAGGCGAAGATGATGACCCGGCGGAGGCCGAATCCGGACTGATGAATCCGTGATGGATCACGTCTGAACGGTCAGTAGCTCCGAGAAGCCCGAACGGATAACCGCTGTTCAGGAGCCGAAAATATGGAGCCGAGTGTCAGATTTGAACTGACGACCTGCTGTTTACAAGGGAGACTTGGCCCGTGCCGACTGGTGTCGTTCCGTTCTCTCCAGTCTGCTGAACAGCGGTTACTCGCATCCTATGCGTACGTAGCACCCTCGCCGGACAGGTTGAAACGCAGCGGATTGATACATTCGTGATACATCGACGTTCATCGATGCGATCCGAGGATCTGCTCACCACACCACGGGCCCGGACGTCATCGCCGGGACCTTTCCGTCGGCGCTCACGAGGGGCACCCGCAGCACCTCAGCGGTGGCGACAATGATGCGGTCGCCCGGATCGGCGTTCTCGACTCGAGGAATCAATCGGACTTGTGCTGCGATCTCGGCATCGATTTCGACGATGGCAAACGGGCCGGTCGCCAGGGCGAGCGCAGCAACGACAACGTCGAGGTCGTCAAACGTGAACGGGTTTGTTGGCTTCTCAGCGGCGTAGATGAGTTCGACAATCGAGAAAGCGGAGACCCCGATCAGATTCCCACTCGCGGTTACCGCCTGAAGCGCCGACGCAGCCTTCTCGGTCAACCGGCCCGGTTCGCGCAGGTACCAGACCACGACCTGGGTGTCGGCGACAAGGGAAACGGGCACGAATCAGACGACGATGTCGTTGCCGATGCCCGTCGCCATCTCGCGACGAATGTCGTCGAGATGTTCCTGGGTGAACCCGATGTCGCGTGGAAACGCCCCGAGTAGCGATGTGGGCAGCCGCTTTTCGATCGGGACAAGGCGAACATGATCGCCCGGCCGCACACCTAGGCGAGCCAGGTCCCGGGCGTCGACTCCGCCGTCCGGACCGACAACGATCTCCAAAGCGTGCTCGCTCACGCCATGAAGTGTACGGGCTTCCCCGCTCTGGCAATCGACAGCCGGCTAGAGCCGTCACCGCTCGGGGACAACCGCACGAAGTGCGGGCGTCAGCCCAACGAGCGAAAGGAGGCGGGAGCACTTGTCTCTGCTCACCGTGACGGTCCGATGCAACACGGCCCGACATCAACGTTTCGGTGGTAGCCGTCCGCCACCACGCTATGTGTCTCACAAGGCTTGCGGAGCGACGGCTCACCATACAGACTGCCCCGACGCCATCGCCGGGACCTTCCCGGCTAGGGAGCAGCGTCGGTGGTGACCTCCGATGCCACGTCTCGCCGGACGTGGAGAACGCGCCACACTTCGATGCGCTCTTCGGCGATCACGTAGAACACGAGATACGGGAACCGGGTCAACGGACGGGCACGTAGATCGGGGATATCGAGTTCGTAGCTGAAGCGGAGACTTCCCGCCTGCGGGGAGCGTGCGATCTGGTCGAGAACCCGCTCAACCGCGTCAACGAATCGCAACGCAACGTCGCCACCTGCTTCGGCGACGTAGTAGTCGGCGGCCGCGTCGATATCCGTCGCCGCTGCCGCTCGCAGGTGGACGGACCTCTCCGACACTCGAGTCAGCCCGCAGTTCGAATCCGCCCGCGCAATGTCTCGAAGTACGACGAATCAACAATTGGACCCGGAGCCGACGCAGCACCATCGAGAAGCGCACGTCGAAGCTGCTGACGGTCCTTGTCCCGGCGGATGAGATCACGCACATATTCGCTCGTCGACCCATAGCCGCCCTCTCCGACCTGGTCATCGACGTAGGCCTTGAGCTCATCAGGGAGCGACACGTTCATGGTCGACATGTGAACATCCTACCGAGTTATGGCAAAGCTTGCCATCCCGTCCACCCCGAATCGACACCCCGGTCGGTTGACACGACACGAAGTCGAGGGGCGGGGGCGTGCTTCCGTCAGCTGGCCTCTCGGATCACGGCACGGCCGGAGGCGACAAGCGATTTGATCCGTTTGTCGGCGATATCGGGGGCGAGGCCGACGACGAGGTCGGAGCCGATTGCGCGGGCGAGCTTCTCGAGCGTTTCGAGGGTCGGTCGGACTCCA
>JANOJN010000179.1:0-16600 GCA_031418775.1 Acidimicrobiia bacterium | reverse complement strand
GGCCGCGGCTTCGTCGCCGTCGCCGTCGTGATGTTCGCCGCTCGACAGCCGTTCAAAGTCGCCGGAGGCGCCTATCTGTTCGGCGCCGCCCTCGCGTTGTCCCCGGCGCTGCAAGCCCGGGGCTACGGCATCAATCAGTTCGCACTCGATGCCGTGCCGTACCTGACCACACTGCTTGTCCTCATTGTTCTCGGACGGCGCCGCAACGCCGATCTGCCGGAGGGCCTCTCCAAGGTCTTCCAAGCATCACCCTCGGGCTGACGCACGTTTCCCGATTCATCAACCACACCAACCACCCCGGAGGATCCTGTGCGATCTCGCTTGTTGTTACCCGCCATTGTGGCGACCCTGTCCCTCATTGCCGTCGGCTGTAGTTCCGATTCCGCCGACACGACCGCTGCGCCCGCCGAAACGGAAGCCGCTGTCGCCGAAACGACCCCTGCCGCAGCCGAGACCGAAGCAATGGCTGCCGAGACCGAAGCAATGGCTGCGGAGACCGAAGCTGCTGCCGCAGCGACCGGAACCGGGCCGGGCGCCGGATCGAAGAAGGTCGGCTTCATCTTCGTCGGACCGAAGGACGACTACGGCTACAACCAGGCCGCCTATGAGGGCAGCCAGGCCGTCGCCGCCAAGTTCCCGGACCTCGAAGTGCTCACGGCCGAGAACGTTCCTGAGGACGACAACGCCACCCGGGTGATGGAGAAGATGATCTCCGACGGAGCCAAGATCATCTTCGCAACGTCGTACGGCCACCTCGACCCCGCCCTCAAGGTCGCTGCTGCTCACCCCGACGTCGTGGTGATCCAGCAGGGCAACTTCATCAATGATACCGTGCCGGCCAACAGCGGCACCTACTTCGGCACCGTGTACGAGCCCGTGTACCTCGCCGGTATCGCCGCCGGCAAGGCGACGAAGACCAACAAGCTCGGCTACGTCTACGCCTTCCCGATCCCCCAGACGATCGCCAACATCAACGCCTTTCAACTCGGCGCGCTTTTCGTCAATCCGAAGGTCGAGACGCTCGTGGTCAACACCTCGAACTGGTGCGATCCGGCCAAGCAGGCCGAAGCGGCCAAGAGCCTCTTCGCCCAAGATGTCGACGTGATCACCCAGCATCAGGACTGCACCGCGACGATCACCAAGGCTGCGGAAGAAGCCGGAAAGATGGTCGTGGGCTATCACGCCGACGCGTCGACGCTCGCCACCAAGGGCTGGGTCACCGGCTCGGAGTGGAGCTGGGGTGACCTCTACAGCGACATCGTGCAGACGGCACTCGACGGCAAGTTCACCGGTTCGAAGTACAACGCCAACTATCGGGTCGGCTTCAAGGATGGCGGCAACCCCTTCGTCCAGTCGAAGTTCGGCTCGATGGTCGATGACGCCACGAAGGCGCTGATCGAAGAGGCCAAGACGAAGATCTCGGGGGCCGACGGTTCGCCGTTCACGGGTCCGGTTCTCGCCCAGGACGGGTCAGAGATGTTCCCGGCCGGCGTCCCCGACTACGCAACCGTGGAATCGAAGAACACCGTCTTCGTGAAGGGCGTCATCGGCGACATCCCGAAGGGCTGACGTTTCTCCGGCAAACTTTGGAAAGCGGTTGGGCTTCGCACCTGCGGACCCAACCGCTTTTCTCGCCAACACAACGAGGACCCATGCATCCCCCCATCCCCGCAAACCCGTACGCATGGCCCTACGACGGCCAGATCGACCCACATCACACCGCACTTGTCCTGATCGATTGGCAGACAGACTTCTGCGGGCCCGGCGGCTACGTCGACAGTATGGGCTACGACCTCTCCCTGACCCGCCGGGGCCTCGAACCGACTGCCCGAGTCCTCGCCGCCGTGCGGGCTGCCGGATGGCACGTCGTGCACACCCGCGAGGGTCACCGCCCCGACCTTTCCGACTGCCCGCCCAACAAGCTCTGGCGATCCCAGGGCATCGGCGCGGCAATCGGCTCGTCGGGACCGTGCGGACGCATCCTCGTCCGCGGCGAGCCCGGATGGGAGATCGTGCCGGAGGTTGCACCGGTCGAAGGCGAACTCATCGTCGACAAGCCGGGCAAGGGTGCGTTCTACGCCACCGACCTCGATCTCCTTCTGCGACGGGCCGGGATCACTCATCTCGTGTTCACCGGCATTACCACAGATGTATGTGTACATACGACAATGCGTGATGCCAACGACCGGGGCTACGAATGCCTCCTCTTGTCCGACTGCACCGGCGCGACCGACGAGGGTAACTATGCGGCAGCGCTGAAGATGATCACCATGCAAGGTGGAGTGTTCGGTGCGGTGGCCCAGTCCGACGACCTGCTGCACGCATTGGCGGGGAACCAATCGTGATGCTCGACGTTCTGAACTGGACCATCGCCGACCATCAACGCGCTCGTGCGTCGGGCGTGTCCGTCCGGTCGGTCATCGATGCAACCCTCGCGGCCTTCGAGGAACTCGACGACCCGGCCATCGTCATCGGGTCAACCCTCGCTGCTCTTGCGCGTTCGGAGGCAGATCGGCTCGACCGTGAAGATGCGAGCGGCTTCCCGCTCCACGGAATCCCATTCGTCGTGAAGGACAACATCGACGTCGCCGGTTCTGCAACGACGTGCGCCTGCCCGTCATTTGCCTACACGCCGACGACGGACGCCCTCGCCGTTGCGCGCCTTCGCGCTGCCGGCGCGATTCCGGTAGCCAAGACCAACCTCGACCAGTTCGCCACCGGTCTCGTGGGCACGCGCTCGCCGTACGGGATGCCGCGCAATCCGCAGCATCCGCATCTCGTCCCCGGTGGATCGAGCTCCGGATCTGCCGTCGCCGTCGCCCGCGGCCTCGTTCCGTTCGCCCTCGGCACGGACACCGCCGGGTCGGGCCGCGTCCCCGCGGCCATGTGCGGCATCGTCGGCGTCAAGCCGACGGTGGGCCGTCTCCCCTCGCTCGGCGTCGTTCCCGCCGTCCGCCGGCTCGACTGCGTGTCCACGTTCGCCCGACGGGTCGATGACGCGCGTCTGGTCGCCGACCTCGCGTCAGGGCCCGATCCCGCAGACGCTTACACGCGCCAACCGGCGGAGTCCGTCAGCGCAATCCGACGGGTCGGAGTGGCTCGCCGAAGCGACCTCGCTGCGCTCTTGGAGCCCGACGCGCTCGTCGCCTATGACGACGCGATCGATCTCGCTCGGCGTCTCGGTCTCGACATCGTCGAGGTCGACATCGAGGGATTCCTTGCCGCCGGAGTGCTGCTGTACGGGGGGGCGTTGGTGGCCGAACGGACAGTGGCCGTCGGACCGCATATCGCCTCCGGGGCCGCCGACCTCGACCCGACGGTGCGAGCCATCGTGCTGGGCGGTGCGGCCAAGCCCGCCACCGAGGCCTACGAAACCGAGTATCGCCTGATCGAACATCGCGCCCGATTCGCGCCGATGTGGTCTGTTGTCGATGCTCTCGTTCTCCCCACGACGCCGGGCGTGGCGACGCTCGCCGACGTTGCCGCTGATCCCGTCGGCGCCAACGCCAGGCTGGGCACGTTCACCACTGCGGCCAACCTGCTCGACCTTGCCGTGGTGTGCATACCAATAGGGGCGCGTCCGGACGGCCTCCCTTCGGGAGTGCAGATCATCGGCCCGGCGTGGAGCGATGCGGCTCTCTGCGATGTGGCCGCGTCACTGATGGGTGAGGCAGTCGACGCGACCTCGCCGCGGACCTTCGAGCAGACCGTCGTCGTTGTCGGCGCCCATCTTTCCGGCATGGCGCTGCACCATCAGCTTTCGTCCCGTGGCGCACGCCTTGTGCGGGCGACGACCACCGCAGCGAAGTATCGACTCTTTGCCCTGGCCGGCACCGTTCCCCCCAAGCCGGGACTGCGCCGGACCGACGGCGACGATGGCGTGGCGATCGCCGTGGAGGTGTGGGCCCTCGCACCCAGCAGGTTCGCCTCGTTCGTGGCCGACATCCCCCCGCCACTCGGGATCGGCAAGGTCGAGCTCGCCGACGGCTCGTGGCACAGCGGATTCATCTGCGAACCTCTCGGGTTCGACGGAGCCACGGACATCACCTCGTTCGGCGGTTGGCGCGCCTACGTCGCGTCGATGACCGCCGCAAAGGGCACGTCATGACCCACTCCATCGCCGCCCGCCCGGAGTCCGTCAGTTTCGATCCGCAGACGATCGCACTCGTGATCATCGACATGCAGCGCGACTTCCTCGAACCGGGGGGCTTCGGGGAGCTCCTGGGCAACGATGTCTCGCTCCTCCGAACGACCATCGAGCCAACCGGACGCGTGCTCGACGCCTGCCGTTCGGCGGGCATCACGGTGATCCACACACGTGAGGGCCATCGCCCCGATCTCAGTGACTGCCCACCCGCCAAACTGACCCGCAACGGCGTCACCTTCATCGGCACCGACGGCCCGATGGGGCGCATCCTCATCCGTGGCGAACGCGGACACGGCATCGTCGATGAGCTCGCCCCTCAGGCCGGCGAACCGGTCATCGACAAGCCCGGCAAGGGCGCCTTTTACGCGACCGACCTCGAGGCCATCCTCCGGAGCCGGGGCATCACGACACTTGTCGTCTGCGGAGTCACGACGGAAGTCTGTGTGCATACGACTGTTCGTGAGGCGAACGACCGGGGCTTCGAGTGCGTCGTACTCGCCGATTGCGTGGGCTCCTACTTCCCGGAGTTCCAACGGGTAGCCCTCGCAATGTTCGAGGCGCAAGGGGCGATCTTCGCCTGGGTCGCAGATTCGGCGCAGTTCCTGGCAGCGCTCGCTCCGGCCGGGAGCTGACCGTGGAAGCGCGGACGGTTCGAATCGTCGCCCGCAGGTACCTCGACTCGATCGCGCTCCTTGCGCTCACCGCTGATCTCTCCGAAGTCGAAGGGATCACCGATGCCGCAGTGGCGATGGCCACCCCGGACGGACGTGATCGGCTGCGGGAGCGGGGCTACGTCGAGAGCAGCATCGACGACGCCGGGCCCAATGATCTCGTCCTCGCGGTGACTGGTAGCCCCGACGCTTGCGACCGCGCCTTCGCCACCGCAAGCGCCAAGCTCGATCCGAAGCGCGGTGGCGAAGGGAACGGTCCAGTCGAAGCCGAGCCACCGCGCACCGTCGACCAGTTCTTCCGGCGCGGCGACGCGGCCGACATTGCCGTCGTGTCGGTGCCAGGCCGGTTCGCGGCAGCCACGGCCCGGGTGGCGATTGCACGAGGCATGCACACGATGATCTTCAGCGACAACGTCTCCGTGGACGACGAGGTCGCCCTCAAAGCCGAAGGGGCCGCGAATGGCGTTCTGGTGATGGGTCCCGACTGTGGCACGGCGATCATCAACGGCGTGCCGCTCGGGTTCGCCAACGTGGTTCGCCGAGGTTCGGTCGCCGTGATCGGCGCATCAGGCACCGGCATGCAGGAAGTCACGAGTCGCCTGCATCGTCTCGGTCTCGGTGTCTCCCATGCGATCGGCTGCGGAGGGCGTGACGTCACCGATGCCGTGGGGGCACGCACGACGGTCGCGGCACTGTCGCTCATCGCGACCGATGACGAAACCAGCGCCGTCATCCTGGTGTCCAAACCCCCGGGCGCAACTGCCCTGGCGAGAGTCGTCGAGGCATGCACCCCATTGCTCGGTCGCGGCATTCCAGTCGTCGCCGCGTTCGTCGGTCTCGGCGTTCACGCGCTCGACGGCACGGGCCTGCATGTTGCCGACTCGTTGGCGGACAGCGCCGATGTCGTCGCACGGCTTCTCGGACACCCACCGGACGATTCGCTTCCGCCGGACGCTCACGACGCGGCGGCCTTGGCGACCGAGCGAGCCCGTCGCCAGTCGCCCGACCGTCGACTGATTCACGGAGCGTTCTGCGGCGGCACCTTCGTCGGCGAGACGCGTTCCCTGCTCGGCGCCGCGGGGATCCGCGAATCCGTTGGCGGCCACACACTTATCGACTTCGGCGACGACGAGTACACCGTCGGTCGGCCGCATCCAATGATCGATCCGTCAGCGCGCGACGCACGGATTCGCTGGGCGGTGACCCAACCCACAACGAGCATCGTCCTCGTCGACGTCGTGCTCGGGCACGGCGCCACGATGCACCCGGTCGAAAGCCTCGCGCCGATCGTTGCGGCAATCGACCCTTCCTCCGACGGGCCGATCGTGATCGCCCACGTGTGCGGCACGGACGACGATCCGCAGTGTCGCCGCGACGTCGTCGAACAGTTGCGAACGGCCGGCGTGGTGGTCGCCGACTCCAATGCCGATGCCGCGCGCATCGCCGCTGCGTGCATGGCGATGGAGCGTTCTCATGGCTGATCTGAGTGCATCGTCGCGAGTGCTGAGCATCGGTGTCGACGCCGTCGTCGCCGGGGCCCGAAGCCACGCGACCGTGCATACGCTCGACTGGCGACCACCGCTCGACGGCGACACCGATACCGCACGACACAATGCGGCGCTGTTCGTCGATCCTCGGGTCGATGAGGCCAACCTGCTGGCAGTTGAGGCCGCACTCGCAGTCGACCCCGTGGTGACCCGTGTGCTTCCAGCCCGCGAAGTGATCGCCGGTCTCGGTCACGAAGAGCGACGCCTGTTGCACGCCGGACCGCCGATCGCGTGGCCCGACATGTGCGGGCCGATGCGTGGTGCGCTGATCGGTGCGGCACTCGCCGAATCGTGGGCCTCCACGCCCGACGAGGCGAGTCGCCTCCTGGCCAGTGGCGTGATCGCGCTCGACCCGTGCCATCACCACGGCGCCGTCGGTCCCATGGCCGGTGTGATCGGACCGAGCATGCCGGTGTGGGTCGTCGGCGATCCCGCTCGTGGCGCCCAGACCTTTGCCACGCTCAACGAGGGGCTCGGCCAGGTGCTCCGCTTCGGGGCCTACGGTGAGGTCGTCCTCGATCGGTTGCGTTGGCTGTCGGCCGAACTCGGCCCGACGCTCGATGCTGCGCTGGTCTCGATGGGGGGCATCCCGCTCCAGCCGATCATGGCCCAGGCACTCACCATGGGCGATGAGCTGCACAACCGCAACACGGCAGCGACCGGGCAGTTCCTCAAACGAATCGCGTCGGCGATTGCGCTCGCGAGTTCCACCCCGGCAGTTGCCGCGCGGGCACTCTCCTTCATCGGCGGCAACGACCACTTCTTCCTGAACCTCTCGATGGCGGCCTGCAAACTCCGGATGGACGCGGCAAGTGGCATCGCCCACTCCACGCTCGTTACCGCCATGGCCCGCAACGGTGTCGACTTCGGCATCCGGGTCAGCGGCAGCGGCGATCGTTGGTTCACCGCTCCCGCGGCGATGATCGACGGCCTGTACTTCCCGGGCTACGGACCGTCCGACGCCAACCCGGATCTGGGGGACAGCGCCATCACGGAGACCGCCGGCCTGGGCGGATTCTCCATGGGTGCCGCACCGGCCATCGTCGGATTCGTCGGTGGTACTCCGCAGGACGCGCTCCGTCACAGCATCTCGATGCGCGACATCACGATCACCGCCGACCCGATCTTCACCATTCCCGCCCTCGGATTCGCGGGAACGGCGTTCGGCATCGACGCCCGCGCCGTCGTCGACACCGGCATCACGCCGGTGATCAACACCGGGATCGCCCACCGTGAGGCCGGCGTAGGCCAGATCGGGGCCGGCATCACCCACGCCCCCTGGGAATGCTTCCGCGACGCCATCGTCTTCGCGAGTTCGGAGGATTTGTTGCGCTGAGAGCAACAGATCCTGCGAAGTTCATCGGGCGCGTGACCTTCGCGTCATGGCTCCACCGATTGACCGAACGATCGACATCGGTCGCTATCCGATCGATCGGCTCGACTCCGATGGCGGCCGTTCCCTGCTGGCCCGAGTGCCGACGGCGCTCGCCGAGAACGGCGCCTGCGAACTCCCGGGGTTCCTCACGCCTGACGCGACACGCGAAGCGGTCGCCCTCGCCAACGCCAACCGTAGCGATGCGTTTCGCATGGACCAGGAGCACGACATCGAGTTCACCGATGCCGACCCCGCAACGCTGCCGACGAACGACATCCACCAACACCGAGTGCGGACGGCAAAGGGGGCATCGCGTACGACACCATCCCTGCACACTCCCCCGCTCGGATCGTGTTCGAGTCCGACCTCGTCGCCGCATTCATCGGGCGAGCGCTCGGCGTCGATCCACTCCACCGGATGGACGATCCGCTCGGCGCCCTCAACGTCATGTTCTACGAACCGGGCGACGAGCTCGTCTGGCACTTCGACAGCGCGGAATTCGTCGTGACGCTGATGCTGCAAGCGCCGGAACATGGCGGCGTGTTCGAATTCGTCCCGATGCTCAGGTCCGAGCATGACGCCAACGATGAAGGCGTCCGAGCGCTCCTCGACGGCGAACGCGACGGCATCTGCACGTTGTCGTGCGAGCCCGGAACCCTGGTGCTGTTCCGTGGACATTGGAGCCCACACCGGACCGGTAGCGCAGTTCGGGATTTGTTGCTCTGAGAGCAACGCAAACACCGAACTACGAATTCGGGCCAGGTCGCCCAAGCGAACCTACGCCGGGTACCGTTCGAGTCATGAGCGGACCGCACGTCGAGCCCAATCCCACCGCGCCCGGGATGCCTCAGCGCATGGTGGTGATCCTGCTCGACAGCCTCAACCGTCACCTCATCGGGCCGTACCGCGACCGGGCGACCGTGGCTGAGGCCGTCGGCAAGGTCGACGGGGAGCGATTCGAAACCCCGAACCTCGACCGGTTCTCCCAGCGGGCCACGCGTTTCGATCGGCACTACACCGGGTCGCTGCCGTGCATGCCGGCACGCCACGACATCCTCGTGGGCGCGCTCGACTTCCTCTGGCGGCCGTGGGGATCGATCGAGCTGTGGGAGCGGCCCATCACGGACGCGCTTCGCCAAGGCGGCATCACCACGCACCTCTTCACCGACCACCCGCACCTGTTCGAGACGGGTGGGGAGAACTACCACGTCGACTTCACCGCGTGGGACTACCAGCGGGGCCACGAAGGCGACCCGTGGAAGACGCGACCCGACCCATCGTGGCTCGGCACGCCATCGTTCGGCCGCGGCTGGACCGGCTACGACAACTCCCGCGGCTGGTTCATGGGAGAAGGTGATTTCCCCGGACCACGAACGATGTCGGCCGCATCGAGCTGGCTTCGCGACCACGCTGCGCATCACGATCGATTCTTCGTGTTCGTCGACGAGTTCGATCCGCATGAACCGTTCGACACCCCCAATGAGTGGGCAGACCGCTACGACCCCACGTGGGAGGGGCCGCACCTCATCTGGCCGCCCTACAAGGTCGGCGCAGTAGCAAGCGGCGCGATCAGCGAGCGAGACGCCCGTCAGATCCGCTCGTGTTACGGCGCGAAGCTCTCCATGATCGACCACTGGTTCGGCAGGATCCTCGACGAACTCGACGAGCAGAACCTCTGGGACACCACCGCCGTCATGGTCACCACCGACCACGGCCACTACCTCGGCGAGGACGACGTCTGGGGCAAGCCGGGCACGTGGATTCGCGAGACCCTGAGCCACACACCACTGCTGATGTGGTGGCCGGGTGCGCCATCGCTCGCGGGCGGCTCCATCGACGCGTTGACCACCAACGTCGACATCCACGCCACCATCGCCGACGCGTTCGGGGTCGCAGGTCGCATCACCCATCGCACCCACGGGCGCTCGCTCGCACCACTGCTCAACGGCAGTGCCACGTCCATCCGTGATCACCTCCTGACGGGCGTGTGGGGCCGCGAGCTCCAGGTCATTGCGTCGGACGGGACGAAGTACGCGCGGGCACCTCAGGGAGCCAACGCTCCCCTGTCGATGTGGTCAAACCGCTGGTCAACGATGCCTGTTCATTCGCTTCCCGACATGAGGATGCCACCACCCGACCATCGCGCCGTGCTCGACCGCATGCCCGGGTCCGACGTACCGGTGATCCGTCAGCCCTTCGCCGCCGGTGACGCGTTGCCGTTCTGGGCCTACGCGAAGTTCGACGGGAACCACCTGACCAACGTGGTCAACGACCCCGCCGAGCGGGAGGACAGAGTCGGGACCTCACGGGAGGAGCGAGCCGCCGAGGAACTACTGGTGCACGCGCTCGACCTGGTCGAAGCGCCATCGGACCAATTCGAGCGCCTCGGCCTTCGCTGACCCACTGCTCGGCCTGACGGTTTACTGTTGAGTCGCTGCACTCCGGCGCCGATAAACATCCGGACCGTCGACACCTGCTGTCCTTCCCCCCAGGAGCACCACACCGCATGAGCAGCTTCATCGACTGGTTCGTCCGCTGGGGTGAGCGTCTCGTCGAATCCATCGGCTACCCCGGGCTCGCCATCATCATGTTCCTCGAGAACGTGTTCCCGCCGATTCCGTCGGAACCCTTCCTCCTCGGCGCAGGCTTCGCCACAGCCGACGGGAAAATGTCGCTGCCGTGGTCGATCGTCGCGGCGACAATTGGCTCTCTCATCGGAGCGACCGTCTTCTACTTCATCGGGATCGCGCTACCAGAAGCGCGCATACGTTCCGTGCTCCGGCGCTATGGGAAGTACGCCCTCCTAGGCGAGGAGGACCTCGATCGAGCGCTGGCATGGTTCGTGGGGCACGGCCGCGCTGTCGTCTTCTTCGGGCGCTGCATCCCATTAGTACGTACACTTATCTCTGTGCCAGCTGGACTGACGCGTATGGCACTCCCGCAGTTCCTCGCCTACAGCGCAGCCGGGACTGCGCTGTGGAGCACCCTCCTCATCGTTATCGGACGTCTCCTCGGCGACCAGTACGAAGATGCGCTCGTCTATCTCGATCGGTTCCAGTACCTCGTCGTCGCCGTTGTTGCGCTGGCAGTCATAGCGTTCGTGGTACTCCGCGTGCGCAGCCGACGCCGCGCCAACGCCGCCCTCTGAAACAACCAGGCCTCACCCGACGGTCGCGAGCAACTCGCCAAGCCGGGCCACGTCGTCGGGGTTGTGCGGAGACGGAACAGACACCAGCAGGAGATCGACCCCTAGCCCTTCGAAGCGTTCGATCTGCTCGAGCACCGCATCGGTTCCGTCGTAGCGGATCAGGTTCGACACCGTGATGCTCGACAGGTCTCGCCCGATGTCGGCACAGTGACGGTGCAGCACCTCGAGCTTCCGGGCAAACGTCTCCGCATCAAGCGCAGGCGCATTCCAATGGTCGGCCCAGCGGGCAACGGCTCGAAGCGTCCGCTGTTCGCCCTGACCGCCGATGCAGATGGGCGGACGGGGTTGCTGCACCGGCTTTGGGATGAGGAGCGCATCGACGAGCTGGTAGTACGAACCGGTGAAGGTGGTGCGCTCCTTCGTGAGCAGCGAATCGATGACTTCGAGCCCTTCGTCGAACCGATCGAATCGCTGACGCAAGGTACCGAGTTCGATCCCGTAGGCCCTGCACTCGTCCTCGAACCACCCCGCTCCGAGCCCGATCTCCAGACGGCCGGCGGAGGCTACGTCGATGGTGACGATCATGTTGGCAAGCACGGCCGGGTGACGGTAGGGCATTGCCGACACCAGCAGGGCGCCGCGTATGCGCGAGGTGCGAGCGAGCAGCATCGCCAACGCGGTCCATCCCTCGAGGCACGGCTCCGTCGGGGAGGTGAACAGCGGATAGAAGTGGTCGAACAACCAGGCCGATTCGAAGATTTCGAGTGCATCGGCGACCTGCCAACTTGCGTCGAGACGATCCCAGGTCGTCTTGTGCTGGGCCGTGGAGAGAGCGAATCGCATGGGCGCAATGTAGCGAGCGACACGCACAACACGCACACTGAGGGTGAACTCGCCCGAGCGCTTCCTGAGCTGACACTGAGAGCACCCGCGCAGTGACACCCCGCTCCAGTGCAAGGCTCGTTCATGGGTTCTTCCCCTTCGAACGCTCAGGTCAACCAAGACGCCGCGGCGCGGCGTCAACGTCGGCTCCGACGAGTTGCCCGAAGCACAACCGTTGCGGCGGCGCTCGTCGGCATGATTTCGCCGATCATGCACGCTGACGTGGCGGGCGCCGCGACGGCCACGACGAAGCGGTCCGCAACCGCCAAGGCGGTCAAGAGCCCTCTTCCGGTCATGAACGTGACCGACGTGAAGACTGGCAAGCAGGTAGCGCTCGCTTCGACCTTCGACGGCACCAAACCCATGCTCGTCTGGTTCTGGGCCCCGCATTGAAGCGCGTGCATCGGGGAAGCCCCCGGAGTTGAGCAGTTTGCTCGACAGAATCTCGCAAAGATCAACGTCATCGGTCTCGGCACGCAGGACGACTTCAAGTTTGCCCAACGGTTTCGCTCTCGCACCAAGGTGTCCACCGTGAGGCTGCTCTGGGACAAGACCGGTAGGTCGTGGCGGGCGTTGGGCGTTCCCGCCCAACCGGCGTGGATGCTCATCGCCACCGATGGCACCATCATCGGAACCGACCTCGGACGGATTCCTTACGAGGAGATCCTGGCCGAGATCTAAGGCCACCGACTCGGAGAAACGAAGAAGGGATCATGCGGTTCCCGACAGCCATGAGCTTCGGAAAACTTTCCTTCGGGCTGGAAGACTTCAATCATGACCACCCCTTCTGTTCGCGTCACCTTCACGGGAAGCCTCGGGACCGACCTCGCAGGCCGTCTTGACCTGCCGGCCGGTCCGCCCGTGGCGTACGCGTTGTTCGCCCACTGCTTCACCTGTTCCAAGGACCTGTTCGCGGCGGGTCGTATCGCTGCCGAGTTGAACCGGATCGGCATCGCTGTTCTCCGCTTCGACTTCACCGGGCTCGGGGCCAGCGGCGGCGACTTCGCCGACACCGACTTCTCGAGCAACCTCGACGACCTCCTCAACGCTGCCGAGTGGCTGCGGAAGACCCACCACGCTCCGCAGTTGCTGATCGGACACAGCTTGGGTGGCGCCGCGGTGATCTCGGTCGCTGCCGACATCCCAGAGGTGCGGGCCGTTGCAACCATCGGAGCTCCGGCGGACGTCTCGCACGTCCTCGGGTTGCTAGCCGGTGCAACCGATGAGATCGAGCGGACGGGACGGGGAGTGGTCGACATCGGAGGCCGTCCCTTCACCGTCGGACGGTCGTTCATCGAGGGCCTCACCCGCCACTCGGTCGAAGAACGCGCGGCAACGCTCGGGCGGCCACTCCTCGTACTTCACTCGCCCATCGACAACGTCGTCGGAATCGAAAACGCAGCCCGCCTGTTCCAGGCGGCGCGTCACCCGAAGAGTTTCGTCGCCGTTGATGGTGCCGACCACCTCCTGACGCGGCGAGACGACGCCGAGTTCGCCGCGCTCACGATAGGCGCCTGGGCTCAGCGCTATCTCGATCACGAACATCCGGCACAACCGCTTCCCGCAGCGACAGCGCCCGTTGTCGTCGCTGAGTCGCGCCAAGGTCCGTTCCTCAATCAGGTTGTTGCCGGCAGCCATCGGTTTCTCGCCGACGAACCCGTGTCAATCGGTGGCTTCGACGCCGGTCCATCTCCGTATGACCTTCTCGCCGCAGCCCTTGGCGCGTGCACCTCCATGACGTTGCGGATGTACGCAGACCGAAAAGGTCTGCCGTTGGATCGTGTGATCGTGGAGGTGACTCACGCAAAGGTGCATGCCACCGACTGCGCTGAGTGTGTCACCGAAGGGCCGGCGACAGCAGCGGCAACGTCTGCCGCCCTGACGATGATCGATCGTTTCGAGCGACGGATCATCCTTGCCGGCGCACTCGATGGCGACCAGCGCGAGGCTCTTCTCCGCATCGCCGACCGTTGTCCCGTTCATCTCACGCTTGAACGTTCATCGGTCATCGCCACCACGCTCGCCGACTGATCATCACGGATGCATCGCTCGCTCGGCGCCTACGCCCCGCCGAGCACCCAGTTCCTCCGCCCCTCACCCGGCAGGAGACGAGCGGCAACCATCCCGGGAAAATGCATCGGCAACAGCGATGTGTCCGGGTCGTCCGCCTCCCGGACAAGTGCTTCCCGTGTCCTCTGGGCGAGAGCGCGATCGGCGTCGTGGAGAAACTGCCACTCGAGTTCCGTGAGCTGGGCTGGGCAGTGCAGGGCGTCGCCCAGCACGATCAGTCGCTGCGTGCCGCTGGAGATCACCACGCTGGTGTGGCCGGGTGTGTGGCCGGGAGTGGCACGCGTGGTGATGCCGGCGGCAATCGATTCACCGTCGTTGTCGATGAGCTGCACCCGGCTCTCCACAACTCGCAAGCGTGCAGCACGTCTGCGGCCTGAACCTTCGTTCGTCACGTAATGGTCCCAGTCCGCCGCCCCGATGTGGACGGTCGCGTTCGGAAACGTGACCACACCGTCGCGCTCCAGCCAACCCATGTGATCGCTGTGCAGGTGGCTGACGAACACCTTCGTCACGTCGTGCGGCATCAGACCGATCGAGCGAAGCGATTCGAGGAGCCGACCACCGTCGAATATCTCGTCGTGTACCTCACCGACACCGGCATCAAGCAGAACGATGTCGTCGCCCGTACGGACAACGAACGCGCCGACCGGAATCGTCAGCCGGCGGTTGTCGTCGAGGAGGTGCTCATGGCCGGTCCAATCGACGGGCTCATCGCCCTTCGTGAACATCGACGTGTCCAGCACGGCGACCCCGTCGAGAATCGGGTGCACGACAAGATCGCCCACGCGGATGACCTCAGGCTGCATCGAGGAAAGGTTCATGATGACCACTCCGTCATATGCACGCAGGTGAGAGTGCGCCGTGGGCGATCAGTTGACGGCACGGTGAGCACGTCGGGGCAAAGCGAGCTGATCCATCGAAGAATCGTACGACCTGCTCTGGTCATCGGAGTCACGGGACGGGAGTTCTGATCCCTGCGGCGAGCGTCCGAAAGGCCGACATTTGCCGGGTCTCGAGGCGCCGCCTCCTCTCGTCGTGACGTTTCATCGAGCGCGTCAGCGCACGACGACCGCAACGAGAACGACCACAATGAGAGGATGGACGGGCAAACCGAGGACACCGGGGAGAGGCTCGATGCCGGCTCGCTCGCTGAGTGGGTACCCGCGATGCGGCTCGCGATCAGCGGCGCAGACGACGCCGATGTTCCCTGCGGGAGCTGTACCGCTTGTTGCACGTCCTCACAGTTCATCCACGTTTCGCCCGACGAGACAGCAACGCTTCGCAGAATCCCGAAGGCGCTCCTCTTCCCCGCACCACGACTCCCAGTCGGACACGTCGTCATGGGGTTCACCGAACGGGGCCACTGCCCGATGTTCGTCGACAACGCATGCTCGATCTACGACGATCGGCCGCGAACCTGCCGCACGTATGACTGTCGCATCTTCACCGCAACCGGTGTCGGTGCCAGCGAAGACGGCCGACACGACATCGCCCACCGGACTCGTGCGTGGGAGTTCACCGCCGACGAGTGGGGCGCAGTAGCGGTTACCGCCAATGCCATGCGGGCGGCCGCCGATTTCATACGTACACATCGGACCGCCATCCCGTCGGACCTCGCTCCGACGACCGCTACCCAACTCGCGGTGTTGGCGTTCGAACTCCACGAACTGTTCATCTCCGAGAACGCACACGGAGTCAAGGCGGTCGCCTCGCCGACCGTTTCGGCGTTCAACGCTGCGCTGCTCGATCTACCGCTGCACTGACGTAGACGAGGCATGTTGCCGCCCGCGGCCGCTCGACGGCGGTGGCTCTCCGAGCCGCCCTTGTCCTCAACCGCCGGACGCACCGTGACACGATGGGAGGGTGACTTCGCCCGATTCCCAGGATCATGCGGGGCGCGATCACGCGAGCCATGACCACAGCGCGCACGGTGCTCACGCTGGGCACCACCACGGACCGAGCACGCAGATCGTCACCCAGGCCGGGCCGGGGCGCGTGGTCGTTGCTCTCGGTGCCAATGCTGCGCTGCTTGTCGCCCAGGTCATCGGGTCCGTTGTTGCCGGGTCGCTTGCCTTGTTTGCCGACAGTGCGCACCAGGCATCGGATGTCTTCGGCCTCACCATTGCCGTCGTCGCGGTCGTTATCGCGCGGCGTCCCACGTCTGATACGTACACCTATGGACTTCGACAGGCCGATGTATTGGGAGGTGCACTCATCGGGCTCCTGCTCTGTGGCTCGGCGGTCTATGTCGTAATCGAAGCGATCTCGCGCTTCGGTGAAGCCGAACCTGTCCGGGGCGGCATCGTCATCCTGCTGGCGCTGATCGGTATCGTGGTGAACGGCGGCGCCGCCCTCGCCCTTGCCGGAGGTCACCGAACGTCGCTCGCCCTCCGCGGCGCCCTTGCCCACCTGGTTGCTGACGCACTGGGTTCGGTTGCGGTACTGATCGTCGGCATCATCGTGTGGTTCGGCGGCTCCCCTGAGTGGGACCCCGCAGTGTCCCTGCTCCTCGCCTTGATGATCCTCGCGGCCGGTGTGTCACTGTTGCGGCGATCCACCCACTTCTTGCTCGATCGGGCCCCGATCCCGACCGCCCAGGTCCACGCGCTTCTCGCCGGAGCCGAAGGCGTCGAGGAAGTCCACCACGTGCATGTGTGGTCCATCGGCGCCGACGAGGCCGCCGTCTCCGCCCACGTGGTCCTCAGCGGCGAGAAGACCATCCACGAGGCTCAGCACGACACCGAAGCCCTACGAGCACTC
>JANOJN010000178.1:0-3945 GCA_031418775.1 Acidimicrobiia bacterium | reverse complement strand
GACCGTTTCGCCCGCGGCGCGCAAGGTCGACATCTCGCGGGCGCCGGTCTCGGCCTGGCCCTCGTTCAGGAACACGTCCGCCTCATGCACGGCACAGTGCATGTGGGTGACAGCCCCGACGGCGGCGCACGCTTCACCGTCGAGCTCCCCGAGGCACAAGCGCAATGACCCGCCCCCGTCCAACCTCGGTTCGTGCGGCCGGACTGTGGATCCTTGCCATCGTGGCGGTGCTGGCCGGCGCGAGTTGCGGCGTGCCGAGCGAGTCCCGGGACCGACCTCTTGCACCGAACGAGATCGCGTTCACACCGCAGCCGGAACCGACAACGACGACGAGCACAACGACCACGACACCACCGGTCACCACGGTCGAGCCACCCGCAACGACAACCATCGTGACCCCGACAACGGTATTCATTGCGTTCCCGCTCGACGTGTACTGGATTGACGGCTCGATGATCCGACCGATCCGACGCGCTGAGGTCAACGCCACCCTCGACACCGCCATCGAAGCGTTGCGAGCGGGCCCGCTCTTCACCGACGCCGAGGCCGGCCTGCGTAGCGCAATCCTGTCGGCGGACATGATCGATTCGGCCACGGTGCAGTCGGGCACGGCAACCATCAACCTTGCACCGTCGTTCCTGACGCTCCCGGGAACCGAACAAACCCTGGCGATCGCCCAGATCGTCTACACGGTCACCAACCTTCCCGGCACGGGGCTGGTCGAGTTCCGCCTCGACGATCGGCCGCTCTCGGTTCCCACCTCCGACGGCCAGCCGTCGAGAGGAGCACTCTCGCGCGATGACTACGTCGACCTTCTCGCCAGCGACGTACCGCCATCGGGCGGACCGGCCACGACGCTGACCGACGGTGATCGAACCCCGGGCCCGCCCGCTTCATGACGAACACGACGTCCTCCTTCGGTGGCGATCGGTTGCCGCGCTGGTCGGGCATCACGGGAGCCGCCCGGGCCGCAGGTAGCGTGCCGGGCCATGACTTCGGTGGGGTTGCTCAGCCTCGGTGACCTGATCACCGATCCGATCACCGGCGTGCGCCGCACGCATGGCCAACGCCATCGCAATCTCGTCGAGCAGGCGGTCGTCGCCGAGGCGGCCGGGTTCAGCAGTGTGCATCTCGGCGAACACCACTTCTGCGACTACATCCTCTCCTCTCCGCCGGTCGTTCTCGCGGCCATCGCCGAACGAACATCGACCCTGCGTCTTTCTACGGGAGTCGCTCTCGGCGTCAATCTCGACCCCGTGCGCCTCGCCGAGGACTACGCGACCGTCGACGTGCTGTCGGGCGGACGCGTCGAACCGGTCATCGGCCGTGGCACGTTCTTCCCCCATACCTTCTCGGCGTTCGGACAGGATCCGAGAATCGCGAAGGACGTGTTCGCCGAGAATCTCGAAACGCTCATTCGGCTCTGGACCGAGGAGCGGGTCACGACGATCGGCCGCCATCGACCATCACTCACCGACGTGACGGTCATGCCTCGGCCGATGCAGCAACCGCGGCCACCGATCTGGGCCGGTGTCGGTGCGTCCGCCGAATCGATCGACCTGGCCGCGCGTCTCGGTCTGCGACTCATGCTCCCGACGGTGTTCGGCACCATCGACATGTTCCGGCGAGCCGTCGAGATCTATATGCACGCATGGGACTCCTACGGGCACTCCCGATCAGCCATGCGTATCGGAGCATGCCATCACACGTTCGTCCACTCCGACAGCGCGACGGCGCGGGCGAGATGGGAACCGCGGTACCGGGCCTACATCGAATGGGTCAACGAGCTGCAGTTCCAATCGACGGGTGGTCGGAGCAAGGGTTTGGGCGACTTCGACTTCGACGCCTTGACCGGCGAAACCGCTGTCTGCGGCTCCCCCGCCCAAGTCGTGGACCGACTCGGCTCAATCGCCGAAGCGCTCTCTCTCGACACCCAGATCCTGATGTCCGACATGGGCGGCATGCCCGACGATGAGCTCTTCCCGGCGATCGAGCTGATCGGTTCCGAGGTGATCCCCGCTCTCGCCACAGGTTCAATCAGAGATGTTGCGTTCGGTCGCTCCGGGAGCGACTGAACGCAACAACTCCATGCCTCTCGCTGGTTTCGCGTCGTTCACACGATCTTCGAGGTGTGGTTGCCCCAGTAGCGATCACGCAACAACCGCTTGTAGAGCTTGCCGGTTTCGAGTCGGGGCAGTTCGGTGACGAAGTCGACCGAGCGGGGCACCTTGTAGGCGGCGAGGTGGAGCTTGGCGTGCTCGAGTATCTCGTGGGCCAACGAGTCAGATTCCTCCACACCCAAAGCGAGCTGGACGACCGCCTTCACTTCCTCGCCCATCGTCTCGTTGGGCACACCAAAGACCGCGACATCAGCGACCTTCGGGTGCATGACGATGCAGTCCTCGATCTCCTGGGGATAGATGTTCACGCCGCCCGAAATGATCATGAACGATTCGCGATCGGTGAGATACAGATAGCCGTCGTCATCGACGTAGCCAACGTCACCGAGTTTGGTCCAGAGGGGGTGATCGGGATGACGCGCCGAGTCGGTCTTGCCCGGATCGTTGTGGTACTCGAACGGCATCTCCTCTCGTTCGAAGAACACGACGCCCGGCGTTCCGTTGCGAACTTCGACGCCTGCGTCGTCGCAGATGTGCAGCTTCCCGAGAATCGGCTTGCCGACCGTACCGGGGTGGGCCAGCCACTCGTCGGACCGACAAAAGGTCATGCCGTTGAGTTCGGTGCCGCCGTAGTACTCGCAGATGATCGGGCCCCACCACTCGAGCATCTGGCGTTTCACTTCGATCGGACAGGGCGCAGCTGCATGGACCGCGACCTGGTGCGACGACAGATCGTGAGCGGCGCGGTCGGCGGGATCGAGCTTCAGCATCTTCACGAACATCGTCGGGACCCACTGGCTGTGCGTGACCTTGTGGTGCTCGATGAGCCGCAGCGCCTCGTTCGGATCGAACTTCTCCATGATCAGGACCGTGCCGCCGAGGCTGTGGACCGCAGCCGTGAAGGCAAGCGGAGCGGAGTGATAGAGCGGAGCCGGTGACAGGTAGGTCGTCTCGGTGTCGAAGCCGTAGAGCATCCCGCACAGGTTGTCGAGGTTCGACGGTTCCGAGAACGGCCGACCGGTGAGCGGCCGTTTGATTCCTTTGGGCCGTCCCGTGGTGCCCGAGGAGTAGTTCATGAAGTCACCGAGCATCTCCTCAGCGACCGGTTGGTTCGACGCGGCTGCGATCGCCGACTCGTATGCGTCGCAACCCGGCACCGGGCCACCGACGGCAAGCCGGAGGGTGCAGGTGGGAACATGGTCGACCATTGCCGCGACGACGTCGGCAAGCGCGATGGACGTGACGAGCGACTTGGCGCCCGAATCGTTCACGATGTACGCGGCCTCATCCGCCGTCAGGTACTTGTTGACCGCGCACAGGTACATGCCCGAGCGGACCGCGGCCCAGTAGACCTCATGGTAGCGGATGTTGTTCTCCATGAACAGCGCCACCACGTCGCCCGAGCGGAGCCCGGCTTCTCGCCACAGCGCCGCCAACCGCCGACTCCGATCGTCGAGTTCCCCAAAGGTGATCGACTCGCCGCTTCGGGCCATGATCGTGGCGATCTTGTCGGGCGAGGCCGAGACGTGTTGCGGGAGCGGCATGGTTCCTCCTGAGGGGCCGGGACACGAGGAGCATCGCGCTCGTAGGGCGCGAGTCTGTCGACCGTTGGCGTCTCACTCAATTCGCGTCGATGCTCACCAAGAGACCGCCCCGAGCGGACGCCCCGGATGAGCCAGCCAACGAGGAGCGACCTCTCCACAGCTTCCGCTCGAGTTGTTGGGGGGGGTGGGGGGGGGGGGGGCGGAGGGCGACAACACGGTCTAAGGCCACCCAAAAAAAAACCACAGGTGGGGGGTGAATGGTGAGGGGGGGTGAGGGGGGG
>JANOJN010000177.1:0-1696 GCA_031418775.1 Acidimicrobiia bacterium | reverse complement strand
GATCCCTGATCGCGGGCTGTATTCCGTTGTCACGCCCGAGGGCACCAAGGTCGGTGAGCTCGATGAGGAGATGGTCTACGAATCGCGCGTCGGCGAAGCGTTCCTGCTCGGCTCCACCACCTGGCGAATCGAGGACATCACCCCCGACCGCGTGGTCGTCACGCCGGCGCCCGGAGTGCCGGGTAAGATGCCGTTCTGGCACGGCGACAAGATCGGCCGGCCGTATGAGCTAGGTCAGGCCATTGGCGAGTTCGTCCGCACGGTCGAGCAGATGGACGACGACGTACTGCGTGATCGGTACCATCTCGACGTTCTCGCCACACGAAATATGCGCGCCTACGTTGCCGAGGAACGCGAAGCCACGGGTGGCCACCTGCCCACAGACCGCCAGATCGTGGTGCAGCGTTTCCGCGACGAGCTCGGCGACTGGCAGCTCTGTCTCCTGTCTCCCTTCGGCGCCCAGGTGCACGCGCCATGGGCGATGGCCATCGAAGCGCGCATACGAGATCGACTTGGTATGGAGGCGCGGGCCATCTGGAGCGACGACGGCATCATGGTCCGCTTGCCCGAGGCCGATGAAGCGCCGCCCGCCGATTACTGCCTGATCGATCCCGACGAGCTCGACGACCTGCTCATGAACGAACTCGGGAACTCGGCGCTGTTCGCCGCCCGGTTCCGGGAGAACGCCGCTCGTTCGCTGTTGTTGCCCCGGCGTCGTCCGGGTTCTCGCACCCCGTTGTGGCGACAGCGTCAACGCAGCGCCGACCTGCTGAAGGTGGCCTCGCGCTATGCCAGCTTTCCCGTCATGTTGGAGACGTATCGAGAGTGTCTGCGCGACTCGTTCGACGTGCCCTCGCTGATGGGTCTGCTCCACGAGATCCGGGCGCGCAAGTTGCGAGTGGTGAGTCTCGACATGGCCCACCCGTCACCGTTCGCGTCGTCGCTGGCCTTCGGCTACATCGCCAACTTCATGTACGACGGCGACGCGCCGCTGGCCGAGCGCCGCGCGGCGGCCCTGGCGCTCGACCGTGACATGCTCGCCGATCTGCTCGGCAGTGAGGAACTGCGCGAGCTCCTCGAACCTCAGGCCATCGCCGCCGTCGAAGACGAGCTTCAGTGCCTCGACCCCCGTCGCCACGCCCGCACCGTCGACTCGGTGCACGATCTGCTCCGTCGCCTGGGCGACCTTTCGATCGACGAACTCGCGCTGCGGGTCGAGGGCGGTTTGACCTCGACCACCGAGAAAATCAGCGCACTTACAAAAGAGCGTCGTGCCGTCATCGTGAGGGTGGCCTCCGAAGACCGCTACATTGCCGCCGAAGATGCGGGGCGCTACACCGAGGCGCTCGGCTGCCGAGTCCCTCCCGGACTTCCTGCGGCGTTTCTCACCTGGTCCGGTCCGGTCGAGCCGATCGATCCGGCGGCGCCACTCGGAAGCCTGTTGGTTCGCTACGCCCGCACCCATGGACCGTTCACCACCCACGACGTGGCCACGCGGTTTGGTGTGTCGCCCGACATCGTCGAGGCATGCCTGCTCCGTCGTGGCGACGACGGGTCACTGTTGTCCGGTGAGTTCCGTCCGGATGGTGCCGGACGGGAGTGGTGCGATCCCGAAGTGCTGCGGCAGTTGCGCCAGCGCTCGTTGGCGGTCCTCCGCAAGGAGATCGAGCCGACGTCGGTGGAGGCCTTCGCCCGG
>JANOJN010000176.1:0-7748 GCA_031418775.1 Acidimicrobiia bacterium | reverse complement strand
TGCCTGCCACACCGGCTCGTTGGCCGCCTGCACACCGATCGTCTTGCCGATCATGTCGGCGCCCGTTTTGATCGGCGTCTTCTCGGCGAGCGAGAGGATGCAGAACGGGTTCTTCTGGAAGTTCGCGCCGATGATCTTGAGGGGAGCCGAGTTGTCGCGGATCGCACCGGCGATGATCTCCGAGCCGGTGTAGGTGATGAGCGCCTTGTCCGAGAGGATGAGCGCGAGCGTGTCGACGTCCGGACCGCCGGCGATGAGATCGCTGCCCTCGAAACCCTGCTCCTTGAAGTAGCCCTCGGACTCGGCGATGTAGTCGCCGGCGAACTCGATGTTCTTGAACCAGCTGAGCTGCACCGCAACCTTGCCGTACGAAGCAGCCGCTGCGGTCGTCTCTGTCGCAGCCGCTGCAGCGGTGGTCTCCGCCGCCATGGCCGCGGTGGTCTCGGCCGCCATCGCCTCGGTTTCCGCAGCCGCCGTTTCGGCGGGCGCCGCGGTGGTGTCCGACGAGTCGTCGCTGCAGGCGGCCAAAACCCCCGGGAGCGACAGGGTGGCGAGCACGCCGCTCCAACGAGCGGTCTTGCCAAGAAAAGTTCGGCGGTCAACGGGGTCGGACACGGATGGTTCCTCCTGGGGGTGCGCTGGTTGCGTCCGCAGAGTTTCCGGTACCTCTGTTTCAGGCTGATGACGGGAATTCGTCAGTTCGTGAACGACTTCATGCGGCGGGAACCGTTGCCGCCCCCTCGACCCACTGCCGAAACATGCGCGACATACGACGACTCCGCCGGATTACGATGCCCCATTCCCTACGCACACATATGATATGAACCAGGGCCGCCGAACCCCCGAGCAATCAGACCGCGAGAACGCGACGACGGAGCTCTCGCTTCTCGTCCTCGGGGGCCCAGGATGCATCGACTGCGTCGATCGCCAGCGCCACAAGTTCTCCGGGGCCGTAGCCGAAGCACTCCGCAACGGCGAGGTACTCACTCGCCAAGTCGAGATCGGTGAGCCCGGGGTCGTCGGTGTTCAGCATGGCGAGCAGGCCGGCGCGCCGGAGTTCGGGGAACACGTGGTCGGCGAGGTCGGCACAGACGTCGGGGTTGATCCGGACATTCGCCCGGGGACAGACTGTGAGAGGCAGCCGCATGTCGACCGCCCGCTTCACGAGATCTCCGTCGCCAAGGATCGAGATGCCGTGATCGATTCGCTCACACCCGAGAACGTCGAGCGCAGTGGCGATGGCGGATGCCGGTGAATTCTCGCCCTGATGCGCCGTCCGATGCAGACCCGCCGAAGCGGCGAGCGCATACGAGTCGGCGAAGATGGCCGGATCGACCCCGAGCTCGGTCGAGTCCATGCCGACACCGATCACCCGCTCCATCCCTTTGGCCGCAGCCGACCGCAACGAGACCAGCTCGTCGACCTGCTCGAGCGCGGGACCCGGACCGTAGGAACGATCGATGTCGAAGATCAGCCGGCACCGAACGCCGGTCTCGCGCTCGCCGGTCTCGAGACCTCGGTCGAGGGCAGCAACGATCTCGTCCAGCCGCTGGCCAGCCAGTAAGTGACGGGCCGGGGTGAAGAATGCTTCGCGGTACACAACGCCGGCTCCCGCCGCATCGATCATGCTCTCGTAGGCCAGGCGCTCCCAGTCCTCCGGGAGGACGAGAACGGACTGCACCAGCCAGAAGACATCGAGGAACTCCGTCAAGTTCGCGTAGGAGTAGAGATCCCGGGGATCGGCGACAGGGAAATCGATCCCGTTCTCTGACGCCAGTTCGGCCACCGTTGCGGCCCGCATCGTTCCTTCGATGTGGCAGTGCAGCTCGACCTTCGGGAGTGCCGTCGTCCACGCAAGGTCGACGGCGGAACCTTCGACCGGCGCGCTCATGGCGCCGAAGCCTCGGCGCCCGAAGCGACCGGTTTGCGAAGGACACCATCGAACGCTGCGGGGCCCTCCTGCGCGGCGGCAACGAGCTCCCGTAACCACCGTCGGTACTCGATCGAGATCCGGTCGGTGCGGACCGAGAGTTCCGCGCCGAGGTCCATCGGGAACTCACCGGGAACCTGGTTGCACACAACCGGCTCATCCTCATCGAGCACGAGTCGCTGGAACGCGATGTGGGGCTCGTCCGGTCCACCCAGGTCGTCGGTGCGGGCCATGAACCAGAATGATCGGGTGGTCGAGTCGTCGATCGGGGACGCGGTCATCCAGAGCATCCGCCGGGAACCGTCAGCCAGTCGGACATCGATGTTCACCGTGCACGGCATCGCCATCCGATACACCGAGAACCCATACATCGCCGACGCGTCCGGGGTCATGTCGGGCGGGTCGTAGGTGAACCGGAGCTCGCCGTCGAACCGTTCCACCAGCGGGAGCGGCGGAACGGTCTCGTCGCGACGTCCGAGGCTGCCATCGTGCACCCACGCGAAATGCGACAGGTCGACGAAGTTCTCCACTCGGCGTGGCGCAGCCACCGGCCACACGTAGGGCTCTCCCGCGAGGACGCGGAAGGTCGGGTCGTCGAAGGCCGGACACGCCGGGATCTCGGTTTCCATCCCGTCGACCAGCCGCACCCAGATGAGGCCGTAGCGGATCGCCGCAGAGTACGAACCCACCTCCGCCTTCGGGGGGAGCGGGGTCGACGGCATCGCCGGAATGTCGACACAGCGCCCACATCCATCCCATTTCCAGCCGTGATACGCACACCGAATACCTGTCGTTTCGACGAACCCTACCGAGAGCCGCGTCGATCGGTGCAGGCACCGGTCATCGAGCGCGGCCACCGAACCATCGCCAAGCAACGCGACCGCGAGATCACGACCCAGCAGGCGCCGACCGAGAACCCTCGTCGGTGAGACCTCGAGCTCCGACAACGAGCAGACGGGATGCCAGAAGGCCGCGAGGGTCGACCGAAGGCCGTCCTGGGTCAGCGCCTCGGACATCGCCTTCACCAGTCCTCGTCGTCCCCGCCCGGTACCCAGGTTGCGCCGGCCGTGGCGAACGACGCCTGGGGAGCAGCCGGGAACCACTCGCCGGCGCGGAGACACCCAACCGCCGAGAGCGCTCGGTCGGTCATCACGGTCTCGTGGCCGTCCGACAAACCGATCTCGCCTTCCACGATCCGGAGCACGCTCACTTCCGCCGAGCGACCGATCGCCAACGATCCGAGCTCGTTCGATCGATTGATCGCCGAGGCGGTGTTCGAGGTGACCATGGCGATGATCGATTGGAGGTTGACGCCGAGCGCCCAGACCTTCGACATCGTTTCGGCAAGACTGAAGACCGGACCGTTGATGTTGAAGATGTTGAGATCGGTCGAGATCGTGTCCGGCAGATAACCCTGCTCGAAGAGACGCCTCGCCTCGCGGAAGCGGAAGTCCGTGCCGGAATGTCCGAGATCGAGCCGGACCCCGCGATCCACGGCATCTCGGAACTCCGCGATGGCCTTGCCGCCGGAATCGATGAGCCCGCCCGCTCCACGGAACGCATGGGTGATGATGTCGCCCGAACGAAGCTGCGCGAGCAATGCCTTCGGGGTGATGACCGGGGTGTGCGGAAAGCGGCCGAAGTGCACCATGATCGGCAGGTCTGTTGCCGCCTTTGCCGCGTCGAGGAACGGCGAAACCGTGTTGTCACCGACGTGGCACGTGCGCACCTTCAGCCCGATGACCACGTCAGCGTTGCGCTCCAGCGATTCGGCCAGCGCATCCGGATCGAGATTGCGCACATCGTTGGCGATCTCGAGCTTGTGGCAGATGAAGTCCTTCGTGGCGAGATACAGGGCGTTGGGGTCGATGAAGGCGAGAACACGACTCTTCGTATGGGGATGGTCGATCACCGCGTTGCGAGCGAGGTCAAAGGTCGCCGTTCCGCTCGTGCCCCCGTCGACGACGACCGGGACGCCCCGCTCGACGCCGGCCTGATCGGCCGTCACGCAGAAGTTCCCGAGACCGGCGAACACGTGGCAGTGCAGATCGATGAGTCCCGGTGTCACCACCAAGCCGGCGCAATCGATCACCGATGCGTCGGGCGAAGCCGCCAGTCCGGCGTCCGGGCCTACTGCGACGATCACGCCATCACGAACGACGACATCGGCTACCCCGTCGAACTGGGGAACCGGATCGATGACCCGCCCACCTCGCAACACGACTTCCATGCTCTGCTCCTGATCTCGTGCTGATGGACGATTCCGTCCGATCTACTTCATCACGCTAGGGCGGCAGTGTTTCCAGTTGATGACGGCTTCCGGACGACTTCGGACATCCTCACCTCAGCCCACCGAGGATCGTTTCGGCAAGAGCTCCGGGCCGACGGTCGGAGAACCGTTCGCCCAGCCACGTGCCGGAGAACAGCACGAGGGTGCTCCACAGCGCGCAACCCACGACCGTCGGGGGGTCGACGCTCCCTCGCATCACGGCGAAGGCGAACACCGGTGAGAGCAAGATCGCGGAGATGATCAAACCAACCGCATGGACGAGCCCGACAAGGCAGCCGCGCCCGGTCATCGCCGACTGGTTCCCGAACGGCGATGAATCGTCAGCGACGGGGAACGGCACGAGAACACTGATCAGTGCGCCGACGCCGAGCGGCACACCGGCAGCGACCACCGAGAGGGCCAGTGTCGGCACGAGAGCCGTAGCGTCAGCGCGCACCACGACGGTGAGGAGGGCCGCGACCCAGACCGGAACGACGAGCGTGGGCGCTGCGGCGAGGGCCCGTCCAAGCAGGAGATGGCGAAGCCGGATCCCTGAACCCAATTCGATCCACAACGACGATGCGTCGAGCCCGAGGAGGTTGTGCGAGATGGCGATGCCGAAGAGGAGAGCGATGGGTGCGACCGCAACCGGCGGCAGCATTTCCGCATCGATTCGCATGCTCTGGAGAAGCACGAACGGCGCGCCGAACAGGCAGCCGACGAGGAGCGACGCGCGCCGGTAGGGCGACCGGAGCAGATACCGGAGTTCCTTGCGCACCACGACGAAGACCGGATGGCTGATCGGCCCGCGGGCCCGCGGCGACGTCCCGTCGGATGTCGCATCGCGGCGTCGCCCGGCAAGGAGCCCTGATCGCCGAGGGCCGCGGGACATCGCTCCGGACCGGCGCGATGTCATCGACTTCGCGAGCTCGATGGTCCACCACCACGCCATCGCCGCGACCACAACGAGAACGAACACGAGACGCGACGAGCTGACCGCGAATCGGGAGTACGTCGCGTCGTGGGCGGCCAGGCCGAGCGCTCCGGACGGGCTCCACGCGAGGACCGTTGTGATGATGGAACGCGTGTGGGGGCCGGCCAGCGGCAGGGTCTGCATGGCCATCCAGAGACCGGAGGATACCGATGTCGCAAGAATCACCCCCACGTCTCGTCCGCGGCGGCTGCGCGAGGCACGCGTCATGACGGTGGCGATCAGCCGGGAAGCCAGGACGCAAAGGAGGAATTGCCCGACCGCCACGGCCGCCACGAGCGCGGCGGCCCCGTGGTTGCGGAGGCTGAGGGTGACAACCATGCCGAGAAGCCCGATCGCGGTCGCCGCCGGAAGCACGCCGATCGACGCCGCGACCAGGGTCCCGAGCGTGAGTTCCGACCGGGACAGCGGAAGCTCGGCGAGCCGATCGGGATCCACCGCGTCGTCGATGCCACCGAGGAGGAACGGCAAGCCGATCCACGCGATCCACATCGTGGTGAAGGCGACGGCGAAGCGCGGACCGCCCTCTGGACGGCGGGCAGCGTCGGCGATGACGACGATGAAGGAGAGCATCGATCCGCCGAGGGCGAGGCTCAGCAACGCAAGACCGACACGAGCGCGGCCGCTCCGTCGCGCCGCGTTGATGAGCAGACGCGTCTTGAGGTGGGCGAACACCACAGCCAGTTCGGTGTGCGATGACGAACGCCGCCTCAGCTCAGCATTCGACACCGGCGGTCCCCGGTCCCGCACGACGTCAGACCGCGAGCGTGCGGAGCCAGTCGAGCTGCTCGAGTTTGATTTCTCTGGCACCGACGGCATCGAGGAAGGTCTGCTCGAGGCTGCGGCCGAGTCGGACGTCGTCGATCGGGCCCGATGCCACCACGCGACCGGCGTGCACGATGGCGACGTGATCGCAGAGCCGCTCCACCGTCTCCATGACGTGGCTGGAGAGCACGACCGTCCCTCCCGCTGCCCGATATTGCTGCAGGACGTCCTGGAGCAACCGGGCCGAGACCGGGTCGACCGACTCGAACGGTTCGTCGAGGAAAAGGACACGCGGAACATGCAGAATGGCGGCACCGAGCGCGATCTTCTTGCGGGTGCCCTGGGAATAGTCGGTGACGAGCTGCGTGGCCTCGTTCTCGAGCCCCATCGCCCGCAACACTTCGGTCGTCCGTCGACGCGCCGTGGGCTCGTCGAGGCGGCGGAGTCGGGCAACGTAGTAGAGGAGTTCGGCCCCCGTGAGTCGCTCGAAGAGTCGGAGGTCGTCGGGGAGCACGCCGATGCGGGCCTTCGCCTCGACGAGGTTCCGCCACACGTCGATACCGTCGACCTCGATGGTGCCGGCATCGGGCTTGAGCAGGCCGGTGATCATCCGCAGCGACGTCGTCTTCCCGGCACCGTTCGGACCGACGACCCCGAAGAACGAACCACGCGGCACGATCAGATCGACGCCGTCGACGGCGATGCGCGGTCCGTAGGCCTTCCGCAGGCCGGTGACGCGTACCGCAGTCTCGCGTTCCATGGGACCTTCCATCGACGCACCGCCCCCGGGCCTTGATGGGCCCAAGGAGCACGACAGCGAAAGGTTCTTCTCAAGGTTGGAATACGGAACGCAGAAAACTTGATATGACTAGTAGCAAGTCTTTCCTGACAGACTCCGGCCACCCGGAGTTCCCACCCACCTCCGTTCTTCAAGGAAGCGCAATGGCTCTGGACCCGAACACCTGGACCCTCAAGACCCAAGAAGCGTTCAACGCGGCGATTGCCGCGGCCCGCCAGAACGCCAATCCGGAAGTCACCCCGGACCACCTCCTGCTCGCCCTGTTGGGCCAAGACGACGGCATCGCCCTGCCGCTCCTCGACAAGGTGGGCATCGCCTCGACCCCGCTGAAGAACGCCACGAACGAGGCGATCTCCCGACTCCCTCACAGCTACGGCGGGGAGTCCAGTGTCGGACGCGACCTCCGGCGGGTCCTCGAACGCGCCGGCGAGGAACAGGTCGCTCTCGGCGACCAGTACCTGTCCGTGGAGCATCTCCTTCTGGCGATGGCCGCTCCCGATGGCGCCAACGAGAAGACCGTCGCCGAGGCTCGCCTCAAGGTGAGCCGCAACGATCTCCTTTCGGGCCTGGCATCGATTCGTGGCAGTCGGCGGGTCGATTCCCAAAACCCCGAGGACACCCTCCAGGCGCTCGACAAGTTCGGCCGCGACCTCACGGAAGCAGCAAGGAAAGGCAAGCTCGATCCGGTCATCGGCCGCGACGAGGAGATCCGCCGCACGATCCAGGTGTTGGCGCGCCGCACCAAGAACAATCCGGTGCTCATCGGCGAACCTGGTGTCGGCAAGACGGCAATTGTGGAAGGCCTGGCCCGGCGAATCGTCGACGGCGACGTCCCCGAGAGCCTCAAGAACCGGCGGGTGATCGCGCTCGACCTTGCGGCCATGGTCGCCGGCGCCAAGTTCCGCGGCGAGTTCGAGGAGCGGCTCAAGGCGGTCCTGAAGGAGATCACCGACGCCCAGGGCGAGATCATCACGTTCATCGACGAGATGCACAC
>JANOJN010000175.1:0-8104 GCA_031418775.1 Acidimicrobiia bacterium | reverse complement strand
CTCGATGGCGTTGACAAGCAACGTGGCGTCGTCGGACTTCACGACCAGGCCAACGTTCGTCCGTCGAATGAACGAATCGACCGACCCGCCCGACGGCACCGCGGCCACGACCGGGCGACCGCTTGCAAGGTACGCCGTGAGTTTGCTGGGGAACGACATGTCGATGTTCGACGAGGCCTGGCAGAGCAGCAACACGTCTGCCGAGGCGAGAAGCCCCGGAAACTCATCCTCGGACACCGGGTCGCGGAACTCGATGTTCGGTAGCCCGCGAGCGAGAGCTTCGAGCCTGCCTCGCTCACTCCCATCGCCCACGAGCAAGAACCGGTAGTCGAGCCCCTGATCGTGGGCAGTCCGTGCCGCCTCGACGATTTGATCCAACCCTTGCTTGTGACCCATCGACCCGGCATGCAGCAACAGCGGCGGACCGCAGGGCCGCGTGTCCGACGGGGCGAGTTTCGAGACCCGGCCCCAGTTCGGAAGAACGACGATGCGTTCACGGCGAACCCCTTCGCTGACCAACGGCTCCACAAAGGCGTCGGAAATGGCGATCACCTGGTGCGCGTGGCGCACTGCGAACGTTTCAGCCCTCGAGGCGAGTTGGCCGAGCGCCCGGGCACTGCTCATCCCGCTCTGCTTGAGCCCACGCCCCGCGAGATCTTGGATCACGACGACCACGCGGCGGCGCCGGATGCCTCCGTGGAGGACGGCGGCGAGACCGGAACCCAACCCCGGGATCACCCCGACGACGACCTCCGACTCTCCCGGGCCATGAAACAGCGCGAGGAAGCTGTAGGACATCTCGAACAGCATGCGCTGTAAGCCCGTCATCGGCTTGGGCATCCGGCTCCACAAACGGGTGACCGAGACCCCACGGATCGTTTCGCGACGCCGCACGCCCCGATCGTCGGACGACACCTTCCACTGGGGATAGTGCGCAAACGTGGTGATGACCCGAACGACGGCGCCGCGGTAGACGAGATGCTCGGCCAGCTCAGCGGTGTACGGCCCGATACCCGTGGGCTCAGGCGCGTAGTTCACGCCATAGATGGCGATGCTGCCGGCTCGGCTACCCACGCTGCAAGGCGGGGGACTTGTCGTCGATCCCTCGAAGGTGAGCGTGTTGAGCGGTTTCGTGCAGGAACCATTCGTAGGTGGTTCGAAGGCCCTCATCGAGCGTGATCGATGGCGTCCACCCCGTGGCCGACAGCTTCGACACATCAAGCACCTTGCGGGGCGTGCCGTCGGGTTTGGAGGTGTCGAAGTTCAACTGCGCTTCGGGATAGACCAGGTCTCGAATGCGCTCGGCTAGGGCCTTGATCGTGAGGTCGACACCCGTGCCCACGTTGATGTGCCCGGCATCGGAGTAGTGCTCCATGAGGTGGGCACAGGCACTGGCGAGATCGTCGACATGCAAGAACTCGCGCATCGCGCTCCCTGTGCCCCAGATCTCCACGGCGGCCGAGCGGTTGATCTTGGCGTCGTGGAACTTGCGGATCAAGGCGGGAAGGACGTGGCTCGAGGTGAGGTCGAAGTTGTCGTTCGGCCCGTAGAGGTTCGTGGGCATGGCGGAAATGAAGTCGCAACCGTATTGCTTGCGGTAGGACTGGCACAGCTTGATCCCGGCGATCTTGGCGATGGCGTACGCCTCGTTTGTGCCCTCGAGTTCGCCGGTCAGGAGTTGATCCTCGGTGATTGGCTGGGTGGCGTTGCGGGGGTAGATGCAACTGCTGCCGAGATAGAGCAACTTGCGCACGTCGTAGGTGTAGGCGGCGTGGACGACCGTGGCGTGGATCATCATGTTGTCGTAGATGAACTCGGCCGGACGGGTGCTGTTGGCCATGATGCCGCCCACCGTGCCGGCAACGAGATACAGGTACTCCGGGCGGTTGGCCTTGAACCAGTAGTTCACCGCCGCTTGGTCTCGCAGATCGAGCTGAGCCCGAGTGGCCGTGAGCACGTTGGTGAACCCGTCGGCCTTCAGCCTACGAACGACGGCACTCCCCACGAGGCCGCCGTGGCCGGCGACAAAGATTCGAGCGTTTCGGGCGATCGTTGTCACGTTGCTACCCGCCTGACGGAGGAAATGACAGCCGAAGAAAGCTGTTCAACCATTGGGAACTGTGACCCCGGACGTGTTACCGGCACCACTCGGTGATCCGAAGATCGTAGCGGGGAGTTCACCTATCGAAGTTTCGCTCGGGTGGCGGGCGATGGCCGCCCGACGGCGCCAGACCGTCGATCGAGCCAAGACATGGACCGCCGTTTGCGCCAAGATGATCATGTCGAGGCGAGTGGACCAGTTCTCGACGTAGAACACGTCGCACCGCTCGTAGGTGGCGAACGACGCTGCATCTCGCCCCTGGACTTGCCACAAGCCGGTGATGCCAGGCCGCACGCGGTTGCGCAGCAGCAACCGGTCATTGAAGGTGGCGGCCTCGCTCGCCAGCGCTGGACGCGGTCCCACGAGACTCATCTCGCCACGCACGACGTTCCAGAACTGTGGAAGTTCGTTGATGCTGGTGGCGTCCATGAAACGGCCGAGTTTGGTCAGACGAGGATCGCGTCCCATCTTGAACAGCGGGCCGAGTCGCTCGTTCTCGGCCTCGAGAGCCGGGCGCATCTGTTCGGCGTCCATGACCATGGTGCGGATCTTGATGATGGTGAAGGTCTTCCCATCGCGACCCACCCGATTCTGGCGGAAGAACGATGTGCCGCCGTCGAGGCGAGCGAGCAGGGCAAACACCGCGACGATCGGTGCGCTGACGACAAGGCCGATGGCGCCGAGCACGATGTCCATCCCGCGCTTGAGGTGTGACTGAAAACCGGTGAGGACCACCTGTTCGAGGTAGAACGCGGCCTCGCCGCCGATCGGATTGACCTGCAGGCGGCTCGGATCGATTCCCAAGAGGCCGCCGAAAAGCTGGACATGCATTCCCGCGTCCATGATTTCTCGGACGACTCGATTCATTTCTCGAATCGACAGGCCCGACCCCGCCACGATCGCCCCGCTCGCCCCGTGCTGACGCATGAGTGCCACCGTCGACGTGAGCGGTCCGAGGTAGGCGAGGTCCTTCGCCCAGGCCGACATCTCCCCGGCTGTGCCGATCGAGCCGATCACGGCGTAGCCGAGTTCGGGCTCGGAGGTAAGCATCTTGTTGAGCTCGTAGACCTCCTCACCGCCGCCTATCAGCACGACCGGACGGGCAAAACGTCCGGTCGAACGGTGCCGCTGAAGCGCGAACCGGTAAATGGCCCGACCGGTGAACACCAATCCGACGGCAAGGAGTTGGCCGACGACGATCGCCCGCACTCGCACGCTCGTGAGGTTGAGGCGTCCGGCCATCATCCAGGCCAACACACCTCCGAGAGCGCACGCCCGCAGTATTGCGGCCGTCTCCACGGCCCGGACCGAGCACATCCGTGACCGATAAAGGCGACTCGTGAAGAACAGGCCGAGCGTGATCCCGACGAGCAGCAGACCGAACATTGCCTCGTGGTTCTTGGGGCCGGTGAAGTTCAGGCCGAAGAAGCAGGCGACGATCCAGCTTGTCGAGAGCGCGATGACATCGGAGGCAACAAGGGCGCGTCGCAGTCGCCGACTTCCAAGAGGGTCTTGTTGTTCAGCCACTGCCATCACCTCGTCGTTGCGCTCACTATATCGACCGTAATCGGACCCAATCCCGAAGCGAACGAGTGACCCGGAGTCGTAATCCGCTCTTCATCTTGGGATCACGGACGACTCTCTGCGCCCGTTCGCTCCCTCGGGTCGTGCCACCTGCCCCCTTTGCCCGGTCGGTCCGGTCGAGCGTCAACGCGGAAAAGCAAGCGATACAAACTGGGCGAGAAGATCATCGAGCAGCGTCGCGGTAGCTCGGTACTCTCGCAGGCTCATGCCGAAGGGATCACTGATCTCCTCCGCTGGATCATCCTCGAGTAGATCCATGGCTGTTCGGCCCTCGTGCAGCCGAGCTACCCAATCGGGCAGAGCCTCGCCACGTGATCTCTGCCCGACGAGAAGGGCCCGGCCTACTGCCACGCGAAGCGGAAACGTTCGGCGCCATGCCGCGAGGTCGAGCTCGAGCACGTTGCGCATATGTAACCGGCCCATCGTCAAAATGACATCCGCTCCGGCGACGTGCTTCGCGCTCGTGACGATACTGCGGCGTCCGGAAATATCAAGCCCGCGCTCCGCCATCGCGGTCACCGAGTTCTTGCTGACCTCAACGCCCGGGGTCAGATGTCCCGTTGAGAGGACCGTCGCATCGACACCGATTGCGTCCAGCCGATGACGCAGAAGGGCTTCCCCCATCGGCGAGCGGCAGATGTTGGCCGTACACACGATGAGGAACCGATGTTCCCGCTGCTCGGGCGCGCCGTCCATCGGCAAAGCGTACAGACCGGCTTGCTTCTCCTCGGATGCGTGAAATCGCCGACCAACGTCTGAAGACTCAACCGCTGTTGCGTAGCCCTGTCGCCAGGCCATTGAGGGTGAGCTGGATTCCGCGCTCGACCAACTCGGCGGTGGTCTGGTCGTCCTTCCCGTTGCGGTAGCGCCGGAGGAACCCGATCTGCAGATGATTGAGCGGGTCGAGGTAGCCGAAGCGGTTCCGAATGCTGCGGGCCAGTGCTGGATTGTCGGCGAGTAGCACGGTGTCGCCGGTAATCGACAGCATCTGCTCGACGGTGTGCGCATGCTCGGCAGCGATGCGAGCCACCACTTCGCGAGCGTTCGGGACCGCGTCGGCGAGGTCGGCATAGCGGCGAGCGATCGACAGGTCGCTCTTCGCGAGCACCATGCCCATGTTCGAGAAGACCGCCCGCAGCAATGGCCAGCGCGCATGCATTTCTCTGAGCAGAGCAAGCCGCGAGGCATCGTCGCCGATCCATGACGCCAGTGCGGTGCCTGTGCCATACCAACCGGGCAGCATGATGCGGGCCTGGCTCCACGAGAAGACCCACGGAATCGCTCGTAGGTCCTGGATCCGTGGTGATGCGGTTCTCGACGACGGCCTGCTTCCGATGTTGAGCTTGGCGATCTCCGTGATTGGGGTGAGGGCACGGAACACCTCGGCGAAACCGTCGGTCTCGTAGACCAGCGAGCGGTACTCGGTGCGTGCCAGATCAGCAAGCTCATCCATGACCGCGCTGTACCGTTCCCGGTCGTCGTCGATGTTCTCGGTGTCGACGCAGCTCGCTTCGATCGTTGCCGCGAGAACGGTCTCCAGATTGCGTCGAGCGAGGTCGGGGTCGGCGAACTTGGCCGCCACGATCTCGCCCTGCTCGGTCACCCGCAGTGCGCCGTTCACACTCCCTGGTGGTTGGGCGAGGATCGCTTCGTAGGCCGGGCCTCCGCCGCGGCCAACAGTTCCACCCCGGCCGTGGAACAACCGTAAGTGCACGTTGTGTTTGGCAGCGACTTGGACGAGGTCGCCTTCGGCACGATAGAGCGCCCAGTTCGCCGCGAGATACCCGCCGTCCTTGTTGGAATCGGAGTATCCGAGCATCACCTCCTGGCTGTCGCCGCGGCTTCGCACACGGGCGCGGTACCAAGAGTCGGTGAGCAGTGCCTCCAAGGTGGCCCCGGCATCGCGGAGGTCGTCGATGGTCTCGAAGAGCGGCACGATGTCGACCTCGATGTCCGCCTCCTTGGTCAGGACTGCCACCTCGAGAAGATCGCTCACGGCGCTGCACGCCGAAATGACGTAGTGAGGAATAGCCGCCGCGCCGATCCTCCGAATGCCCTCCGCTGCGGCGTCGACAATGGCGAGCTCGCTTGTCGTCCTCTCCGAGTAGGTCGCCCGGGGCAATCGGAGCGGGCGTGGCGTCGCCAACTCGGCGAGAAGCACCGAACGCCGTTGCGACTCGTCGAGGGCAAGGTAGTCCGGGCACACGAGTGCGGTGGCGAGGAGCTCGGCGACGGTCTGCTCGTGCACCGCGGCGTTCTGTCGAAGATCGAGACCGCAGAGGTGGAAGCCGAACAACGCGACATCGCGTCTCACGGGAACCACGATGGCCTCTGCCACCGATGCCGCGCCGTGTCCCGCCAGTGATTCGATGACGATGTCGAGGTCAAAGGTGAGCTCGGCCGGTGAGGCGTAGGGCTCGCGCGCCGTCTCTAGGATCGCCACGGGAACCACGCCGATCGAGCGCAGGCACGAACCGGCGAGCCGACCCTGCATGCCTCGCAATGCGCGACGGTACGGCTCATCGGCGCGAAAGGGAGAGTCGTCGCCGGAGGCATCGGCGAGCGCGTCGAGGTCCGCAGTCGGTGTGACAAGTCGCGACGACATCGAGAGCTCGATGGCGAGACGCCCGAGCGCGGTCAGATGATGCGAAAAAGCGATGCCTGCCTGGCGATCGAGTGCGTAACGAACAACATCGGCGGTGACGAACGGGTTGCCATCGCGATCGCCGCCGATCCATGAACCCATCCGGATCACCGGAGCGAGCTCACCGTCGGCGAGCTCGGGCCAGCGCCTTGCGATCTCCGACCGGGCTTCGTCCTGGAGATTCCCGATCGCCCGGAACAACGAAAGGTCGTAGTAGCCGAGGGCTTCATTGATCTCGTCACGGACGCGCAGCCGACTGAGCCGCAAGATCGCGGTCTGCCACAGCATCAGCACACTGAGGCGGAGCTGCCGCTCGACGTCCTCGCCGCGATCACCCGGACGGGCGAGCAGGTCGGCAATGACTCGCTGCGTGTCGAGAATCGTCTTTCGGCGCACCTCGGTCGGATGGGCGGTCAGCACCGGGCTCACCCGGAGACGTCCGAGGACCGAACCAAGACGCTCCGCGTCGACGCCGGCCGAGAGGAGATGATCGAGGCTCGCGGCAAGGCTGCCGACCTGAGGAGGTGAGCCTGCTTGGCGGTGGTACCGGCGCCGACGATTCGAATGGACGTCCTCGGCCACGTTGGCCAGGAGCGTGAAGAGGCTGAATGCCCGGACCACGTGCAGTGCGGTATCGATGTCGAGCCCATCGAGAACGGAAACCAGCTCGGGGTTGTGGACACCGGCACGGCGGGCGTCAACGGCGAGACGGCGGACCTTCTCGACAACGTCGTACACCTCGTCGCCGGCCTGTTCGCGGATCACGTCACCGACGAGCCTCCCGACGAGGCGGATGTCATCGTCGAGTTGGGCGTCCTTCTCCTGATTTGCGGCGGGCACCCCTCCAGTGTGGCTGGATCGCCAGGAGTGATCGTGCAGCGTTCGTTACGATTTCGAGACGTTCGGTCCTGCGCCGCTCAGCGTCGGGGCGGTGGGGCCGGCCATGACACGGACTGGGAACGGCGGAGACAGGAACGTCTCGTTCTGGTCCGAACCAGGCGGGTCGGGGGTTCCCGTGATCGAGTACCGGAGGAGATACGACCCAGGGGAGATGCCGCCCGCCGACCGGCCGTCGCAATCGGCGATGCGAAGGTCGGAAAGGGGACGACTCGGCCGATCCGATCGTCCGCCGATGCCGTCCTTGGGTTCACGGAAAATCGCGAGGACGGCGAGGGAGTTCGGCTCAAGAAGATAGGCCGCAAACGGTCCACCTGCGCTGGACGGGAGGGCACCGCCGGCCGCAGCGGCGATCCACGCGCGGGACCGGAGATCGCGGCCGTCGGTGATTTCGGCTGTTCGGCTGGTCGACCAGTCGACAAGGGCATCCGACCCGCCGGGCCGTGGCAGTGAGGTGCAGTTCGAGCGGCCGACTCCGTCGGGAATCACGACGACGGCGGACGAAGCGACCGTCGAGGATCCTCCCGTCCTTGGCTCCGGCCGGGCGTCGAGTTCCGACGACCCGGGTTGTTTGGTGGTCGTCGGGGCGTCCGGTGCTGCGGCACTCGACGCGGGTGGGCCGACTCGCAAGGCCGAGGCTGCGGGAGCCATCGAGGAAACGAGTTGGCCGGGGAGCGGAGGTCCCGCAACGCGCTGACCGACGCCCGGCGGTGGCGGGGTCGGCGTCTGGGCCGAAAGCGCCGCCGCCGATGCGCCCAGCGGGGATTCTGCGTCGGAGAGGTCACGGGAAATGGTGCGGGGGACCGTGCCCGGGTCGGATCCCTCCGACTCGCCGTCGGCGATCGTTTCGGGTGCTGCTTCGTCGTCGATACCGGGCC
>JANOJN010000174.1:0-5162 GCA_031418775.1 Acidimicrobiia bacterium | reverse complement strand
TGCCGAATCCCCGGGCGAGGGTGGCTTTGGTGTCGCGTCCGGTTTCGGTTTTCATGACGCCGACGAGGACGGCTTCGGCGGAGGCGAGTTCCCCGCGGAGTCGTCGGAGTTCCCGTAACGCAACCTTGGCGGTTCCCGGGTTCCAGTCGGACGAGCAGACGCGGGGGATCGACAGGCGTTTGTAGACCCCGATCTGTTCCTCCGCGCTGCTGCTCATGCACCCTGTGTAGAACAGATGTTCGAATTAGTCAAATGGACTTAAAGGATTTCTCTGCCGGCCGGCCTGCGGCCGCGCACGCAATGTTTCGCACGAGGCATGATCGTTCCGTGCAACTGACCATCACCGGTGTGCATCTCCCTGGTCGGACGTTTTGTCGTCCGAATGGGTCGGTCATGGACAACGTGCACGTTGGCGTGCAGGTGCGCGGGGAGCCAACGCAACTGATTAGCGGAGACGCATCCGAGGCGCAATGGGTGCTCGACCTCGATGTCGTCCAAACGGACGAGCACGTCGACTTCCGCGGTCCCATCGTGCAGGGAAAGCGCGGGGAGCGTTTCGTCTATCTCACTTGGGGCAATCTCGGGGCAAGCCACTTCGAGATGTTTCGGCGCGCCAAGTTGATGCTCAACCGAGTCGACCCGGAGGTGATTGGAAGCGCGATCCTCTTCGGAGGTCTCGCCGCGATCGTCGACCTGACTGATAAGAAGGGCGGCCCCCGATGCGCTCGGATCGATCCTCCCGCCGTCAGGTGGGCCGCCGATCCGAGGCGAACGCATCCATGACTTGCAGTGCGCGCGGTGCAAGCGCACGAACCGTTCTCAGTTCGTCGTCGGCGTCGTCGGAAACGATGCAGTGGGCCGGCGAGTTTCCCTCTTCGGTTGATTTGGCCCCGGTGACCCATGCGTGACGAAATGCAGTGGTGGTCGGCGCATGAGACGGCGGCAGCAATTCGCTCCGGTCTCGTCAGCGAGCGAGAGGTCTTGGACGCTGCTATCGCCCGCGTCGAGCGGCACGATCCGGAGCTCGGCGCTGTCGTGATCCCGCTGTTTGAGCGGGCACGCGACAGCGCAACCGACGAGCGAAGGGCTGAGCTGTTCCGCGGCGTGCCGATGCTGCTCAAAGACGCAGGGGAGGAGCTCGACGGAACGCCACACTGGGCCGGCACCCAAGGGCTCAGGCGTTCCGCCCACACCTCCAACAGCACCACGGGATTGGCACGGCGATTCGAGGAATTGGGCTTCGCCATCGTCGGCAAGAGCGCGTGTCCGGAGCTCTCGGCGAGTTCGACCACCGAGCCGGCCGGTTTCGCGCCGACGCGGAACCCGTGGGACCCCACTCGAACAGCAGGCGGTTCGAGTGGTGGGTCGGCCGCGGCCGTCGCCGCGGGTCTCGTCCCCATCGCTCACGGTAGCGACGCCACCGGCTCGCTGCGCTTCCCGGCATCGCACTGCGGCGTCGTGACGCTCAAGCCGACGCGGGGTCGTATTCCTCAAGAGGCGCCGACAGGCCAATCGGACCCGCTCCGGGTGTGGACGCAGTTCGCGCTGGCGCGCGACATCGAAGATCTTCGAAGTCTGTTTCCGCTCCTCGCTTCGGGCACGGCTACGCAGTCGCCGTTCCGAACCCCGTTGCGGGTCGGGCTGCTCGATCACGATCCGATCATCGGGCTTCCCGTCAACATCGAATGCGCCAACGCCGTCCGTGCGCTCGGCGACGCATTGTCTTTGCTTGGCCATCGGGTCGAGTTCAAATTCCCGCCCGCATTGGCGACGCTCTTCGGTCCGTTCTGGGAGTCGATGCAGGTACTCGAACCGGCAATCCGGTTCGAACAGCGAACGTGGATGGAGCAGCGGCTCGGCCGACCTTGTCGGTCGGGCGATCTTACCGACGAGGTCCTTGCGATCGCCGAACGAGGATCCCGATTTCCGCGGTCCGAGGTCGGCCAAGCTTGGGAGCTCGTTAGGAGCGCGATGTCCCGTGTTCCCGACTGGTGGGACACTGGCTTCGATGTTCTCGTCACCCCGGTGACCTTGGAACCGGCGTGGCTGTTGGGCGTGCCAGCCGCGGTGAAGACGGGGATGTTCTGCGCGCCGTTCAGTTTCACCGGGCAACCGGCGCTGGTCGTGCCCGTTGCCGTGACCCCAGGTGGACTACCCGTCGGTGTGCAGATCGTTGGACGACACGGCGACGACGAGATGTTGCTCGACCTCGGGGCGATCCTCCAAGAGGCCGTCAGTTGGCTTGAACGGCGTCCGCCGACTCCCGTTAGGGTGCCGGATTGATCCGCGTGACCGTTTCCTATCCGACCAGCGACACCAGCACCTTCGACCACGACTACTACCTGGCCAAGCACATCCCGTTGCTGAACTCCACGTGGAAGCCCGTGGCGACGTCCGTCGACAAGGGCGTGAACGGTCCGAACGCCGCCGCTGTGCATTGCACGTTCGAAACGATGGACCAGTTCAACGCGGCGATGGGCGACGCCGGAACCGGTGCAGTCATCGCCGACGTTGCCAACTACACGAACATCACCCCGGTCATCCAGGTGTCGGAGATCGTCGGCTGATCACGTCGCCGGTCGGCGGACCAGGCGGCCGGGCCGCTGCCCGGTGTCACGGTCGTCGGCGCGCGTCTGCACGCCGTTGACGATCGTGGCTCGATAACCCACCACGGGTTGGAGGAAACGCCACCCGCCTGCCGGAAGATCGGTGTGGGCCACAGGGCGGCCGACGCTGAGCTTCTCCAGGTCGATAACGTTGAGGTCTGCGCGCATACCAACTTCGATGGTGCCGCGATCCGTGAGTCCGTAGAGCCGCGCGTTGCGTCGGGTCTGCTTCTCGACGAGGTACTCGATGCCGATGCGATCGCCTCGAACACGGTCGCGGGTCCACAAGGTGAGTTGCGTGGTCGGCGCCGTGCCGTCGCAGATCAGCTTCACGTGGGCGCCAGCATCGGCGAGGCCGGTCACGGTGTTCGCGTCGACGAGCATCTCGCGCATCGCGTCGAGGTTGCCGTTCACGTATCCGGCGCCCATGAGGGACGCGACGTTCGTTCCGTCGCCGGTGCACAAGAAGTCGTAGATGAACTCTTCGGGGGACACACCGAGTGCTTCGGCGCGGGCGCCGAAGGCGCGATCGGCCGTGGGCTCGTAGTCGACGTGGTCGTCGATCGCGAACATGCCCGGTATCGCCATCTGGAGCCCCTGGTAGAGGTTCTCCATCGAACCCTCGTTGTGCGGCGCGATGTCGACGTCGCCGAGGATCTCGGCCCGCAAACCCGGCTCACGCATCGCCGCGGCCCGCTCGGCGAGCGGAAGATGGACGATGGCGAGGTACGAGCGACGTCGCATGAACGGGTGGTAGCCACCGAGGTTCGAGAGCAGACCGATCGGCCGCGACGCGACTTGCGGATAGAGGTGCGCACCTGCAGCGTTCTGCTCGGCGGCGAACGCCAAGACCTCGCGCCACGCATCCGGGTAATCGCGGTTCTGGGTGGTCGTGAACGTGACGTTGAGCCCGGTGCGGTGGGAGATCGCGGCGAGGAGCCCGAGTTCTTCCTCCTGGGAGAACCGCTCGCCGCCGAGCGCAGCCATCGCGCCGATCGACGATGACGTGATCGCCTCGAACACCCCGCCGCCGCCGTCGGCCATTCCCTGCACGAGCTCGGAGAGCTCGGTCGCGGTGGCGTAGGTCCCGGGCACGGCGGTGCCGTCGATGGAGCGATGGAAGATTGTGCGCGACGTGGAGAAGCCGAGGGCACCCGCGGCCGCAGCCTCGCCGACGAGTCGGCGCATCGCGGCGATGTCGTCGTCGGTGGCATCTTCGTTGCGCACACCACGTTCACCCATTACTGCGTATCGGAGGGCGCCGTGGGCTAGTTGGGCGCCGATGTCCATGGCATACGAGCGACCGGCGAGAAAATCGAGGTACTCGGGAAAGCTCGACCACGCGCCCCACGGCACGCCCACGGAAAGGGCCGTGCCGGGAATGTCCTCGACGCCCTCCATGAGTTCGATCAGCGTTTGCTCGCCGCCCGGAGGGCACGGCGCGAATCCAACGCCGCAGTTGCCCATGACGAGGGTCGTGACCCCGTTCGAGAACGACGGATCGAGCTGGTCGTCCCACGTTGCCTGGCCGTCGAAGTGGGTGTGCACGTCGACCCATCCCGGCGTGACGATGGCACCGTCGGCATCGATGACCCTCGCGCCGCTCAAAGCGCCGCCTACGGCGCTGATCCGCCCGCCATCGATGCCGATGTCGCCGACGAACGCCGACGCACCGGTCCCGTCGATGATCGACCCTCCGCGAATGACGATGTCGTGCGGCATCTGACTCCCTGCTCCTTCTTCCGACTCCTCAGCCGGCGCGGCCTGGCAGAGAGGGTACCGTCGCCCGTCTTCTCCGTGCGAAGGCGGCCGGGCCATACTGAAGGAGTGGTGCCGCGAGCCGAGCGATAGATGAACGCTCGGAATCCGTTCGGGCCTCAACGGGAGTCGCGCGTCGACCGGCAGATCCGCCTGGCACGCGAGTCCGGGTCGTTCGACGACCTAGCCGGGAACGGGCGGCCGCTTCAGGGGATCGACGATGTCGACGACGAGGACTGGTGGATCAAGGAGAAGCTGCGCCGCGAGCAGGTCGAGTTCGAGCTCCCACCGGCGCTCGCCATCCGTCAGGCCAAACGCGACCTGCTGGCGTCGGTGCCGACCTTCGGCGACGAGGCGGACCTCCGCCTTCGGATCGACGAACTGAACGAACGGATCGCCCGCGTGAACCGGGTGGCCACGTCCGGTCCGCCGTCGACCACGACCCTGATCGACGTGGAGCGAACGGTCCTGGCGTGGCGCAACACGCGGTCGCGCTGACCGTCCTGGGTCGGCTCACGTCGTCGGGTCGGCACACGCGCACATGTGCACGAATCCCGACCCAGTGAAGGAATCCTGACCCAGTGCAGGAATCCTGACCCGGTGCGCAGATCCCGACCCGGTGCACAGATCCTGACCCAGTGCACAGATCCTGACCCAGTGCACAGATCCTGACCCGGAAACGGGCTCGGCCACGCGGAGGGGCCGCGTAGCATCGACGCCCGATGCGCACCGTCAATGTCACCATTTGGAACGAATACCTCCATGAGGTGGAGGAGCCGGAGATCGGTGCGGTGTACC
>JANOJN010000173.1:0-1974 GCA_031418775.1 Acidimicrobiia bacterium | reverse complement strand
ATCCCTTGGTTGTGGGTTCGATCCCCACCCGCCCTACTTCGTTTCACCTGTTCGAAGTCCATCGATTCGCTTCTCACCGCTCCTGGGGCGCTCACACACCTCTCGCACGGGCTGCAGGCATGCCCCGGGCAATCCTCAAGCCCGTCGAGCATCGAATCACTACCCTTTGCTCATGAGTGACCTGGGGGAGTTCCTCGAGTTGGTGCACACGTCGACGACTCGTTGGCAGAGCGTTGTGGCGACGGGCGAGTACACCGTTGACCTCCGTGCTGTACGCGCTGGTGCCGAGAAGATTTTTGGGTCCCAGATGCAATTTCCTTTGCCGCCGGGGATGACCGCTATGCCCGCGGGGATCGAGCGGCGGACGTTTCTGCTGTCGGCGAGGAGACGGGAGTTCGTTCGGGTGGAACAGGCCGGTGAGGATCGCACGATTGCCATACTGCGTCCCGACGGCACGGCAACGCGCGATTCTTCGGGCGAGTGGAGTTTCGAAGCCGCTGTTGACCATTTCCGGATTCCACAGGGCCGTATGCCGATACGTTTCGGCGGCCCGATCGGAGGGCCGCAATCGTTCGGCATGATCACAATGCTCGACCCCGCCGGTCTGCTCGGGAACTGTCGATTCGAGTCCGCGGAAGCAGTCGAGATCGACGGGCGACCGGCGCTCCAATCGAGCGGGCGCCCGAAGCCACCGTTGTTCCCTGGCCCGGGAAACAACGATGTTCATATGGCCGCGACGCGAGTCGAGCTTGCCATCGATCGTGAAACCGGGATTCTGCTTCTTTTCAGCGAACTCGCCGGTGCCACCCTGTTGGCGTCACGGAGACTCCGGATCGAAGCGTACGACGCAAACATCGATGACGCGCTCTTCGCCATGCCCGTCGGTATTGAAGACACGAAGGAATTGCGGGGTGTTGAACGATTCGACGATCCGAACGCTTTGGCAGCAAGCGTGAACTTCGGCGTCTACGCGCTCGACCCTCCACCCGCCGGAACGACGCCGCTCTGCATGCGCCAATCGGCGTCGTCGGCCCGCGTCACCTATCTCACCGGCTTCCAAACGATGGCAACCGGACGCCTCGTCCAGCCCTTCTCGGTCACGTCAGTACGGCGGAAAGGCACCGAGCCCGAAGGTCCGGGCGAATCCTGGGAGCGTGCAGAAGAGCTCGGCGGCTCGGCATGGATCTGGACGTCCGAGAACGACGACCAAGTCAGATCACACGTACGCATATCGATCGACGACACTGACGTGGAACTCAGCGGTGACTTCTCCAAAGCCGAAGCGCTGCGTCTCGCGCTGACCCTGCGCCGCGCCTAAACAGGCTTCGGCCAATTTCTCCGTTTGTTGAGGTGCGCCAGGCCTTTGGTCCGATGCACGGAACGGTAGTCATTTCCCGCCGGCCGCGTCGGATCGACTGAAGGTTAGCAACTAGCCGAGCAGGACGCGCACGCGGTGTGTCTGGCCATCGTCGGCCAGGGGGATCGCGGAGGTTCCGCCGGGAAGCGTTACTTCGTCCAGCTCGACGGAACGCACACCACGGCTGACACCGTGCGGGTTTTCGACGACGATCTCGTATGTGGCCGAATGGTAACGAACGTTCATCGTGTAGCTCGGCCAAGCGCGGGGAATACACGGATCGATGACGAACGTCGCGCCGCGTCGGTGGAAACCCAGGATCGACTCGATGCCGGCTTGATACATCCAGCCGGCAGAGCCGGTGTACCACGTCCAGCCGCCGCGCCCAACGTGTGGCGGCTCGGTGTAGACGTCGGCCGCCATGACGTACGGCTCGACCTTGTAGCGAAGTACGCCGGCTCGTGTGCTGGCATGGTTGATCGGATTGAGCAGCGAGAACAGTTCGCCTGCCTTGTCGCCGTCGCCCAATGCGGCGAAGGCGAGTACCGACCAAATCGCTCCGTGGGTGTATTGACCGCCATTTTCTCTAATGCCGGGTACGTACCCCTTGACATATC
>JANOJN010000172.1:0-18930 GCA_031418775.1 Acidimicrobiia bacterium | reverse complement strand
GTTCATGGTCCGGCGTAGGGGGATCCGTCGGTTTTGCGGTGGATGAGGGTGGGTTGGCCGGGTTGTCGGTCGATGTAGAGGTTGTTGTCGTGGAGGAAGTGGTGGTGGGGGTCACAGAGCAGGGTGAGGTTCCATACGACGGTCGGTCCGCCGTCGTCGTGTTCGATGATGTGGTGTACTTCGGCCCGGGTGTGGGGTGTGTTGCATCCGGCGAATTGGCAGTGTTCGTCGCGGATGGTCACGGCGAGTCGTTGGAGCAAGGTGGGGAATCGACGGTCCCGGCCGAGGTTGAGGATTTCGCCGTCCATACCGAGAATCGCTGCGTAGAGGTCGATGTTCCCGGAGGCGGCGAGGTCCATGGCGGTGGTGAACGGCACCGGTCCCTGACCGACGATTCGTGCGGTGTGATCGTTGAGCGACAGCGTCATGACCACCGCGGTCCGACACCCCGACGCGGCTGAACGTGCGCCATTCCTCCTACTGCCGTTCCCGTTGCCATCACCATCACCATCACCAGAGCCATCACCATCACCGTCACCGTCACCATCACCATCACCATCACCATCACCATCACCATCACCATCACCATCACCATCACCAGAGCCATCACCATCACCGTCGCGATCGCGGTCGCGATCGCGGTCGCCGTCGCCACCGTTGTCGGTGTCGGCGCCGGTGCCGGTGTCGTGTTCGGCGTTGACGAGTGAGACGAGGGCGTCGGCGAGGCGGGCGGCGAGCGGTTCCTCGCCGTGTCCACCGCGTTGGTCGGCTCGTTCGGGATGCGTGGCCCGGTAGGCACGGTCGGCGATCGCTTCGAGCTCGGCGCGTAGCCGGGCGCCCTCGACCGGGGGAAGCAGTCCGGTTATGCCGAGCATGCCGCGTTCAGCGGCGAAGAAGCGCAGCAAACGGCGTTTGTGTTGTTTCGCGGCTGTGTCTTCGTCGCCGGGGGCGTCGAGTTCGAAGCGTTGCACGGTGTCACGGAACTCGTCGACGGTAGACGTCGCCGCCTTGTCGAGCAGTTCGGCGACGCCGGGTAGGCCGAGCAGTGGGTGGAGCATGGCGACGTGCTCGGCCGAAACCTCACCTTTTGCTAGTGCTTCGCCGGCGGCGGGGAGCGTCTCGATTGCTTGTGCGGTCTGGGCGTCGCGGCGGGCTTGACGGTTCGATCTTCCCGTTGCGCGACTGATCTCGGCGGCGGTGTCACGACTGTTGGCGCCGAGAACGATCGTGACCTTGGCCGACGCGGCGTCGACCTCGCGTCGGAGACGTTCCAGCTGACGTAACGCCGCCGCGGCATGCACACGGGTCGTGACAGATGGATCACTCGTCGGGATTCTCACCCCGTCCCAAACCGTTGTGCTCATGTATCCATTGTGACGTTAGGGGTATGACAAATCCGGGGCCGATACCGAAGAAGACCGAAGAAATCTGGAGGATGTTTTCGTAGTTCGTGGCTCACCGAGATTCGTGCGGATTGGTGGGCCCCGGGGTGCTGGACGTTCTTGGAGACTTGCTACTTCCTCCGGAAGAGGTCGGCGGATTGATTGTCTTGGGGCAGGCCCGAAGTAGCTACGCGCACATATCGGTGTAGCCGGTGAACCCACTCGGTGCGTGAGGGCCGAGGATCACCATTTCGAGAAGCCCATAGCCGACGGCGCCGTCGTCTCTCGTGGCCCGCACGGGATGTTGGATGTGCTGCCAGGCAAGTTCGGCCTCGTTGATCTCGGCCGTCACGTAGGTGTCGTGGGTCCGCTCGTCGGGGCCGACGTACATCCCGTGACCCCACGTGGGATGCATGTAGCCGAGACCCGGCATGAAGAACGTGTCGACGACGTCGAGATGGATCGATGTCGCCGTGTTGGCGGTGGTGACGGTCATGTCGAATGCGGTGGCATGACGCGTTCCCGGCTTCCACGAGATGTCGTAGGTGTGCGTACCTTCTTGAACAAGCTTGGCCAGTACCTCGGGGTCGTCGCCGACCGGCGCGAACTGCGCGTTCTCATGCCAACGTGCACCGCTCGGTTCTTCGTTGACATCGAACAGCACGTTCCCGTCGTCAAAGTTGAGCGGCGCCCACAGCCAGTAGTACGTGAACATCCCATCAGGGGCGGGGCTCGACTCCCGGGGGCCGACACCGCGACGTATCCCCCATGACCTATCGCGCGTACCTCGCCAGACGGACGGGTCGACCTCGATGCGGTCACCGTCGACCTCGATCCAGCCGGACCACGTGCCGTTCTGGGTGAGCCGGGTGAGGTCGAAGTCGGTGAGGTAGCCAGTGGCGTGCCGATAGGGCGGCTCCTCGAACGCCGGGCCTCGTGACGTGAACAGCAGGTCGGCGGTGATGCCGGCCTCGGGCGCGTCGACTTTGACACGCAGCTGGCGGAGCGGGACGACGATCTCGATCGTCATCGGACCCGCGTGCAGATCGAGGCGATCGTGCCCGAGGAGTCGCGATCCGCGCACGTTGCGCTGGACGCCGTTGCGCAGGAACGAGAACGCGCCGTCCATCACGTTGCGTCCGGGGTACTGGCCAAAGGCCACCGCAAAGTACGTCTCACCGAACGCGTCGCCGGTCGGGTAGCCGCAGAAGAAGAACCGGTCGTAGAGGTTCTTGTCCGTCCCCGGATCGCGCAGCGGCCGGGAGGACTGGTGGAGCGGGTAGTCGTCGGCAGCGGTGATCACGATCTCAGTCTTCCCTGCCGCCTCGGAGTTGTCACAGCCCAATCCGTACCGTTTCGGCCATGTCACGAGGATCAATCAGTACGCTTTCGGGTATGGCCAACTCGTTCCTCGCCTCCGTGGAGTACCCGGACAGCGATGGTGAGCCCATGGCCGACAACACCCTGCAGTGGGACACCATTGCCTATCTCGTCACGGCCGTCCGCCGCTGGTACGCGGATCGACCCGACGTCTTCCTCGCCGGCGACCTGCTCTGGTACTTCGAGGAGGGGAACCCGAAGGCGCGTCTCGCGCCCGACTGCATGGTGGCCATCGGCCGGCCGTCGGGGTACCGCGGCTCCCATCGGCAGTGGGTCGAGGGCGGGGTCTGCCCCCAGGTCGTCTTCGAGGTGCTCTCCCCGAAGAACACCTTCGTCGAGATGCGCCACAAGTACGAGACCTACGCCCGTCTGGGCTGTCTCGAGTACTACCTGATCGACCCCTACGAACGGCGCATCACCGGCTTTCGTCGTGAGAACGACGCGCTCGTCGACATCCCCGACGTCCTCGGCCACCGCAGTGAGATTCTCGGCCTCACGCTCGATTTCCGCGAAGACTTCTTCGACCTGCGCACCAGTTCCGCCAGTCTTCTTCGTCCCGACGAGTTGGGTGCCTCGGTTGACCAGCTCACCAGCGAGGTGGCACGCGTGCGGAGGGAATCCGCCGCCGCCCAGCTCGCCGCCGCTGCCGCCCGTGACGAAGCCGACGCCGCTCGTGACGAAGCGAGCGCGTCACGTGACGAGGCTGACGCGGCACGCCGAGAGGCGGAGCTGCTCCGGGCCAAGCTCCGCTCCGCCGGAATCGACCCCGGCGCATGACGGTCCGCACGTTGGAGCGGGCACACCAACCCGGACCGGAGCGCTGGTGGGCCGAGTCGTGGGGCTTCACCTTCGCCCTGCCCGACGCCGAACTCCCGAGACCCATGGGAGGACGGAGCACGGGTTGGCTCGGCGGCTTCGTCGAGTTCACCGTGCTGCCCCGTCAGCGCAAGGCATGGTTCTGTGCCGGCATCGTCGGCGAAGGGCGTCCCTACGTTCTGTGCCGCGACCACGATCTCGCCGCGCCCGCCGACGCCAATGTCTTCGAGGTCCGCGGCGGGGGTCTGTGGTCGCATGCGATCTGCGAGACGCCGGGCGAACACTGGACCGTGGCGATGGAGGCGTTTGCGCTCGCGTTCGACGATCCCCTCGACGCATGGGGCACCGAGTTGGGGGATCGTGTCGGTCTGGCGTTCGACATCGAGTGGGAAGGAAGCGCAAAGCGCATCACGTCGGAGACGGCCGACGCGCCCGGTTCGGGCCGCTACTCGACGCCGTGTGAGGTGAATGGCGTCCTGCAGTTGGGCGACGACGAATGGGAGATCGCCGGTGTCGGTGCCAGGTCACATCGCTGGGGCATCCCCGTCGAGCACGATCTCACCCGATGGCGGTCTGATCCGCTTGACGCGAACGCGGGCGGCGCGACGCCGGACCGGAGCACGCTGGCCGTCGCACCGTACCTCTCCGAACTGGCCGACGATCCCGACGCACCGTCTGCCCGGCCTGCCCGGTTCCGGCGCACGCTCGATCAACTCCGCTGGCCCGATGGCGCGTCCGCCTTGCAGTGGACCGAGGTGCTGCAGACGGGTGGGGAACCTCCGCTTCGCTGAGCCGTGCCGCCGACACGTTCTCGACGGTGAAGTCCCGGTGACACCGGCCGTCGAGGTTGGTTGATTCGCCCTCCGGTCACTACGTTGTTCGCCATGACTGCGCTCAAGACGACGCCTGCGATGTACGACCTCGGCATGTCCGAGAAGGTCCGCCCGCTCTACGACAAGGTGAAGGCCTTCATCCGCGACGAGGTCGACCCGATCACCGAGGAGTTCCATCGCCTCGGAGTCGGCCGGGCAGACCACTGGGGCTATGGCGTCGGCCAGCTCGAGCTGCTCCAGACGGTCAAGGACAAGGCCAAGGCCAATGGCCTGTGGAACTTCTTCCTTCCCGACTCCGAGACCGGTGAGGGGCTGTCGAATCTCGACTACGCGTACATCGCCGTCGAGCTCGGCAAGAACCCGCTTGCGTCGGAGTGCCTGAACTGCTCCGCGCCCGACACCGGCAACATGGAGGTCCTGGAGCGGGTCGGCACGCCCGAGCAGAAGGAGCGGTGGCTGAAGCCGCTGCTTGCCGGAGAGATTCGTTCGGCCTACGCCATGACCGAGCCGAGCGTGGCGTCGTCTGACGCGAAGAACATCTCGACGCTGGCCGTCCTCGATGGCGAGGAGTGGCTCATCAACGGCGAGAAGTACTGGACCTCCGGCGCGGGCGACCCGCGCTGCAAGGTCATGATCGTGATGGTCGTGACCAACCCCGACGGCCCGCCCCACAAGCGCCAGTCGCAGATCCTCGTCCCGACCGACACGCCCGGTGTCGAGAAGCTCGGTGCCATGACCGTCTTCGGTGAGGACGATGCCCCACACGGTCATCTCCACATCCGCTTCAACAATGTCCGCGTCCCGAAGGAGAACATCCTTCTCGGCGAAGGCCGTGGCTTCGAGATCTCCCAGGTGCGCCTCGGCCCGGGCCGGATCCACCACTGCATGCGTGCCATCGGCTCAGCGGAGCGCGCCCTCGACCTTCTCGTCGGGCGTGGTCTCTCCCGCGAGGCGTTCGGACGCCCGCTCGCCCGGCTCGGCAAGAACCCCGAGGTGATCTCGCGGGCCCGCATCGACATCGAGTCGATGCGCCTCATGGTGCTCCAGGCGGCGAAGGCCATGGACGAGTTGGGCAACGCCGAAGCCCGCGTGTGGGTGAGCGCGGTGAAGGCACTCGTGCCCGAGAAGGTGTGCGAGATCATCGACGCCGCAATGCAGATGCACGGCGGCATCGGTGTGTCGCACTGGACGCCCTTGGCCCGGATGTACGCGAGCATGCGGACCCTCCGGTTCGCCGACGGCCCCGATGAGGTGCACCACATGGTCGTGGGGCGGGCTGAGCTCGCCGCCAAGGAGCAGCGCATGGTTGGCGTCACGCCGGAAGTCACCATCGGCCCCTGGGTCCGCCCCAGCTGAGGCAGACAGAGCAACCAGCCGACTCCGCTGCCCACGCGGGCCCGAAGGCCCAAGCCCCTGGAGTGAAACGACAGGGCCGACCACCGGACTCCCGAAGGGCCGACCGACCGGAGTTCCGAAGGGCCGACCGACCGGAGTTCCGAAGGGCCGACCGACCGGAGTCGACGAGGTGACGCCGTCGGCCAACCGAGCGGATCATGGGTGTCGTCGATCGGCGTGAGCCGTCGGCGTCACCTCGGTGATGGAGGTCGGCTCCGCCCGGGCGAGTAGCCGCCTCGGTCCGCCAAAGCAACGGCGAAGGCGAGCTCTGCGCGGCCAGGGAAGGCGAGCTCTGTCCGACCAAGCAAAGCTCGAGCTCTTCCGTACACTCGACCCCGGTGTTCCACATCTCGTTCTACCGGTTCGCCGACGTCGCGGACCCTGCTGCGCTGCGCGCGCAACTGCTGGCGCTCACCGACGCACTGCTGGGCACGGTCCTCGTCGCCCACGAAGGCGTCAACGGGATGCTGGCCGGCCCACCCGATGAGCTCGACGCCTTCGAAGCGGCAGTGCAGTCGCCGGACGTGCTCGGCGGCGCGTTCGCCGGCATGGCGTTCAAGAGGACAGTGTGCGATGTGGCACCTTTTCGCCGCCGCAAGATCAAGGTGAAGCCCGAACTGGTTCCGCTCGATGTCGCGGGGATCGACGTGCCCTCCCGCCGAGCCGACATCGAGGCGTCCAACGCCGACACGTTGGAGTGGCGTGAACTGCTGCGACGCGACGACGTCATCGTTCTGGACAACCGGAACAGCTTCGAGTTCGCCCACGGCCACTTCATCGGTGCGATCGATCCGGGCACGACCGACTTCCGCGACTTCGCGGCATACGTGCGGGCCAACGCCGAGGAGTGGCGAGTGACGGGAAAGACCATTGCCATGTACTGCACCGGTGGCATCCGATGCGAGAAGTCGAGCCCGTGGATGCAGGACCTCGGTCTCACCGTCCGTCAACTCCGTGGCGGCATCGTCGCGTACCTGGCGGAGACCGCGGATGCTGAGAGGGATTGGTCCGGCGACTGCTTCGTCTTCGACGACCGCTGTCTGCTCGACACGCGTCTCCGGCCGATCGCCATCGCTGGTCTGAGCGGCGCGTCAGACCGCGCCGGCGAGGCTCCGTAACCCGCGCAACACGACGCTGAGCGAAGCGATGGTCGACGGGCCGCCCTCCTCGACCTCCCGCATTGTGGTGAGGTGTTGGCGGATGGCCGGGGCATGGAGCGTGGACCAGGCCTCGAACTGGTCGTACTGCTCGCTGGTTGTCGCGGTGGCCAGCACGGCAGTCGTAAGCGCGCTGTGCTCTCCGGCGAGGTCGTCGCGCAGGGCCGCACGGGCGAGCGCATCCCAGCGGTCGTTCCGCGGCAGCGCGACGATGCGGTCGCGGAGGGTACCGAGGCCGAGTCGTTCGTCGAGCGTGAAGTGCACCCGTGCGGTCGCGTCGACGGTGGCATCGGTTTGCCCGATGATCGTGAGCCGGGTGATGTCGAGTGCCGCGGGATACAGGTCGAGCGCGGCGACACGATCTGCCAACTCTCGCGATACCCCGTCGCCGATCCATACTGCGGATCGCTCCTCGACCGCGGTCCGTTCGGCGGGCGAGAACAGCTCTTGCAGGAGCTCACCGACGCGGGTTACTCCGGGACGATAGGCCGAAACGACTTCGCCGACGTCGAGCGGGAGTCGGCGATGGCGCAGGATCCACCGGCTCACGCGTTCCACGACGCGGTCGATCTCGAGCAGCATGGCCACGGTCGTGGCCTCCCGGGTTTGCGTCGTCTGCGCCCGGATAGCGTTCCAGAGCGCGTCGGCGTCGAACAGCGTCGAGGCGGCGATGTGCGCTCGGATGACGTCGCCGACGGTTGCGTGGGTCTCCTCCTGCAGGCGGAAGACGAACGTGACACCGTTGCGGTTCACCACGTGATTCACGATGCTCGTGGCGATGATTTCGCGCCGAAGTGGGTGCAGGTCAATTGCCGCGGTGAACCGATCGGAGAGCAAGGGCGGGAAGTACCCGTGAAGGATCCCGCGCATGGACGTCTCGTGGATGTCCTCGGCCAGGAACTGGTCGGTGAGCGACAGCTTGGTATAGGCCATGACGACGGCCAGCTCCGGTGCAGTGAGCCCGACACCCTGGGCCTTGCGTTCCAGCAGGGCATCGGTGTCGGGTAAGGCCTCGAGATGGCGGTCGAGTCGGGCGACCCGCTCGAGGTGGCTCAGGTAGCGGGCGTGGGTGTCGAGCATGGCGGGTGCGAGGGACACGGCGTTGACCAACGCCTGGTTCTGATCGATGTTGTCGGCGAGGACCAGCGCGGCGACATCGTCGGTCATGTCGGTCAGGATGCTGCTGCGATCTTGATCGGTGAGATCGCCGGTGGAGCGCGCACGGTCCAGGAGGATCTTGATGTTGACCTCGTGATCGCTCGTGTCGACGCCGGCAGAGTTGTCGATGGCGTCGGTGTTGATCAGTCCGCCGTGGCGGGCGAACTCGATGCGCGCTCGCTGGGTGAGGCCCAGGTTTCCTCCTTCGCCGATGATGCGGACGCGCAACTCGTCGGCGTCGACGCGCAGTGCGTCGTTCGTTCGGTCGCCTACATCCGCGTGGGTTTCGCTGCTCGCCTTCACATACGTGCCGATGCCGCCGTTCCACAGCAGGTCGACGGGTGCTTTCAGGATGTGGCTGATCAGTGCCGTGGGGTTCATCGTGACGGTTCCGTCACCGGTGATGCCCAGCGCCTCACGCGCTTCGACCGTCAAGGTGATCGTCTTGGCGGATCGCGGCCACACCCCTCCGCCGACGGACACGAGCGACAGATCGAAGTCGTTCCACGAAGACGTCGGCAGTGAGAACAACCGCTGCCGCTCGGCGAGCGTGGCCGCGGCATTGGGTGTCGGATCGATGAAGACGTGACGATGGTCGAACGCCGCGACGAGGTGGATGTGCGGCGAGAGCAGCATGCCGTTGCCGAACACGTCACCGGACATGTCACCGATGCCGACGACGCTGATCGGATCGTCGGGACCGCGGCCGAGCCGTCGGAGGTGGTGCTTGACCGACTCCCAGGCACCGCGGGCGGTGATGCCCATGACCTTGTGGTCGTAGCCGGCTGATCCGCCTGATGCGAACGCGTCGCCGAGCCAGAAGCTACGGTCGAGAGCAATGCCGTTCGCCGTGTCGGAGAACGTCGCCGTTCCTTTGTCGGCGGCGACGACGAGGTAGGAGTCGTCGGGATCGAGTCTTACGGTTCGCGCCGTGGCGACGATGGCGCCGTCGACGAGGTTGTCCGTCAGGTCGAGCAGCGTGTTGATGAACAACCGGTAGCAGCGGATCACCTCCGCCTGCATCGATGGACGGTCCGCGAAGGTTCGGCGCGCCACGAATCCACCCTTGGCCCCTGCCGGAACAATGACGGCGTTCTTGACGGCTTGCGCCTTCATGAGACCGAGCACCTCGGTGCGGAAATCCTCGGGGCGTTCTGACCACCGGATCCCGCCGCGAGCGACGGCGCCCATGCGCAGGTGCACGCCCTCCATGATCGGCGAGTGGACGAAGATCTCGTACTTCGGTCGGGGGAGCGGCGCGTCGGCGATCTTCTCGGTCAGGAGCTTTATCCCGAGCGCCGGTCGGGGTGCGCCGTTGTCGTCTCGCTGGTACCAGTTCGTCCGGACGGTGGCTTCGACAAGTCCGAGAAGGGCACGGACGATGCGGTCCTGGTCGAGCGACGGGACGCTGTTCAGTTCGTCAAGGATCCCGGCGCGGATCCTCGTAGCGATGTCGCCGGCTGCGGGGCCATGGTCGGGGTCGAACGTGACGTGGAAGAGGGAGACGAGAGCGGCGGCGATCGTCGGGTTCTCCACGAGCGTCGTCTCGATGTAGCCCTGGCTGAGTCCGAAGCCGATCTGGCGCAGATACGCCGTGTAGGCACGCAGGATCTGGACGTCCCGCCATGTCAGTTGGGCGGTGGCGATGAGACGATTCAGACCGTCGTCGGTCGTTCGCGCGTCGAGGAGCGCGGCGAACGCCTCATTGAGCCTCGCGCCGTCGTCGACGCTTCTGGGCGCCGTCGTCGCGCTTCCGGCGACGGTAACGCCGAGATCATGCATCCAGACGGCCATCGGGGGGGCGTCGATGCGGGTGGCGATTTCGTCCGACACCCGAAAGCCGAGGTTGGCGAGCATCGGCAGAAGGTCGGCGAGATCGAGTTGCTCGCCGGGCACGTAGATCTTCAGGTGGAGATCGTCGGAGTGGGCCGAGGCAGGGTCAAGGACGAGTCGCGGGGTGGCTGTCGTCTGCACGCCGGCAACCCGCTGGGCATCGACGACGGCCGTTGCCGGTGTGACGACGGCCGTGTACTCCGGCGGGAAGGAAAGAGCGAACCGTTCGAAGAGGATGTCTCCACCCTCCACGGAGGCGAATGCGTCACGGAGCGCGTCTTCCCACGACCGGGTGTCCTGGGCGAGCGCCGACTCGAGGGCGTGCTCGTCGACGTCGCCGAAGCCCATTCCGGGATCGAGATGGATCACGAAGTAGAGGCGGGCGAGCGGGGACTCGGTGAGCGTGACGGAGAACTGACTCCGCCCGCCCTTGAGCGTCGAGCCGAGCGTGGCCTCGATCCGACGTCGGACGTCGGTGTTGTATCGATCGCGCGGCAGGTAAACGATCGCCGTCCAGACCCGCCGGTGGACGTCACGCCGCAGGAAGAGGCGGACCCGGCGGCGTCCTTGGAGTTGCACAACTCCGATGGCCGTCTCGAAGAGTTGGTCGACGGCCGCGGCGAACAGTTCGTCACGCGGGTGACCGTCGAGAACCGTCTTCAGTTCCTTGCTGGCGTGACCCTTCGGATTGAACCCGGACCGCGTCAGTATCGCCTCGACCTTGCGGCGAAGCACCGGAATCGTCGTGGGGTTCGAGTAATACGCCTCGCTGGTGAAGAAGCCGATGATCCGGCGCTCGCCGATGATGTGGCCGTCGGTGCCGAATGACTTCGTGCCGATGACGTCGTATGGACCGGACCGGTGGACAACACTCTCCGTCTCGGTCTTCGTGATGAGGAGCACGTCGGAGGCCCGCCACTCGTCGGAGGCGGCGTAGTCGAACCGCATTGCATCACGCATGACGCCAAGGCCCGATCCGGGCACCTGACGGAGTTTGCGGTCCTCGTAGAGGAAGTCGGCCGCGCCGACGAGCGTGAAGTTGTTGTCGGCGATCCATCGGAGCAGTGCCCCTGCCTCCTGCCGATCGATCGACTCGGCCGAATCGATCGGCTTCTGCTCGACTTCGCGGGCGATCTCGGCAGCGCGTTCGCGGAGGAGTTGCCAATCGGTGACGGCGGCGCGGACGTTCGCCAGGGCAGCGATCACGGGTGCCTCAATGGCGCTCGGCGACGTGTCGGAGGCCATCGGCTCGATCTCGATGAGCATGTGGGACTCGGCAACGAATCCTTCGGCCGCATCGGACAACGTTGCCGAGGGAGGCCGAGCCTCGACCAGCAGGCCCTGGGCGTCCCGTCGAACGTGGAGGATCGGGTGGATGAGCAACCCGGTCTCGGCGCCGGCTCGCCGAACAGCGATCGACACGGAGTCGACGAGGAACGGCGCGTCTTCGGTGACGATGTGGAGGTACGAGAGCGATGCACGAACGATCGTTTCGCTGGGCTCCCGCCGGGTCGAGAACATCCAGTGCTCGGCGAGAGCGGCGCAGAGCCCGTCGGGGTCGCGCTCGGCGAGGTCGTCGGTCGAGACGTCGCGGAAGAACATCGGCGGGACGGCGGCCCACCGGTCGTGCGCGTCGACGGAGGTGACCGTGGACCAGGCCGACGCAATGGCGTCGAACAGCGCGGCTCTCCGGGCCTCGACCCGCCCTGCACTGACAGCTGTCATGGCTTGCCTTTCGACCGATGGCCGCAGTGAAAACGCGCTGGTGGCGGTGAACCTACCGGATCCCTCGGTTCCGGGCTGGCCCGAGCGCTCAACACTCCGCCAAGCTTGGGCAAACTCCGCGCAAACCCTCTTCACAGTGCAGCGGCATGTGTCACTGGTGCCGCCCCGCTGGGTCAGCGCCCGCCGAAGGAATGTCAGTCGTTGCTGATGCAAACCACGGCGTCGGCCGAAGGCTCGATTCGGATCACCCAGGGTCCTTCCGGAGGCCCGCCGGACGCCGCGACCGTGATCTTTGCATCCTTGCGCGGCGTGACCGTGGCGACGTTGCGCCCCGAGAACCCCTCCGCCAATCTCCGCGTCTGGAGCAGGGTGGAGCCGGTCGACGAGACTCGCCACGTCGCTCCGACCAACGGCACCTGCAGGTCCGCGAACGCGCCCACGCCGATGGATCGGAGGGTCGTGCACCTCCCCTTCGTCTGGCTCAGGATGTTGTTCGAGTCGGCCTCGACCGGGGCACTCGAGGAGAAGTCGAACGCCGATTCCGCCGCGGAGCCGGCGGCTTCCGCCGGCACCAGGCGGACGAGGGTCTGACCGTCGAAGAAGTCGGCCAGCCTCCGCTCGTCCTGTGTGCGCGGCGTGGGTCCGCCGGCGCGGATGGGGTTGGTCCCGTCGGTGATCAACCCGTTGAATCTGGCGGCAGTGACCTGCGGGGCGAACTCGGGGTCCGGTTGGAAGTCGTCGGTGAAGACGGCCCCTTTCGTCTGTGCACGTAGGAATGCTGCCAGGGCAACCTGTGTGCGCCTGTTGTCCCGGCTGAACTCCGTGGCGACCGTGCGGAACGAACTCGAACCGGCAACGGCGGAGGCGCCCACGATCACAATGGAGGTGGTCACGGTCACGCGCTTCCAGCGTTCCGCAGTGATCCTCAGCCGCCTGGCGGCCTCGACGCCTATCAGCGCAACCTGCACACCGACCACGTAGAGGTAGCGACCACTCGCCGGCAACGCGTTGCCGGCACGGGCCCACGACACCAGAGCGAGGTCGATGGCCAATCCCACCGCCAGGGCTCCGAGGCGGTACCAGTCGACGGCATGGCGTCGCAGTGCGAGGACGGCGACGAGCATCATCGCCAGCGCCGTGGCGAAGATCGGCGCCCGGCCCGCACCGATGCCGAACAGGGCTGCGACACCGTTCGCAAGAAGGCGGAGCGCAAACGTGATGCTGCCGGCGAACTCGGTGGAGCGACGGGTGTCATCTCGTACGTTCACATACCAAAGCGCGAAGATGGCCAACGGCCCCGCAGCCGCTGCCGACCACACGAGGAAGGATCGCCATGAGCGGGACCGCGGCAATCGGTCTGCAGCGATGGTGAGCACGCGGGCGACGCCTAGCCCGGACGAGCAGAGCGCGAACAGTCCGAGGAACGCGACGATGACCGGTCGGCGCCCACCTTGTCCGTCGACCACGTTCATGGCGAGAACGCCGGCGAGCAGGGCAAGGGTGAAGGCCATCACGATCGGTGAGAGAACGACCGACGCACCTCGCCCGAGCACGGCGATCAGCGCCGCCGGCACCAGCGCACCCCACGGCCCGATGCGACGACGGGAGTACACGTAGACCGCGGCCGCCAGCGCGGCATGCACGAGCGCGGCGAGCCCGATCATCGTCGGATAGTTGTACGACACGAGCGCCCCGGCGGCACGGTAGATGCCGACGAGCGCCATGACCGGGTGACCGTTGTGCGGCTGGAGCCACTGGTCCATCGCGCCCGGGATGAACGACGGCCCGCCCCCGCGTCGATCGAGCACGAAGTTCCAGTCGTCGAAGGCGACAATCGTGCCCCGCATGGCAACCACGCACGTGATCATGACCCCCGTGAGCACCGCGGCGAGGACGGCGACCGGTCGCCGGTCGGGGATCCTCGGGCTGTCGCCGACCGCGTTCACGGTCTTCCCGCGGCCGGTCGACCGGAAGTTCGGCTCGGGTTCGATGAGAGTCAACGCTACCGGCCTCGCGCGTCGGCCCGGGGTGGGGCATTTCGAGGACGGTCGGGAGGAGGACGTTGCGCGATGGACCCTCAACCAGCCGAGGCGTGTGGCACCGGTAGGACAGCTCGACGACTCCGCTGAGCCGACCTTGGGCGAGCGAGGACGCTTCGTCGTGCCCCCGGCTGAAGAGCGGGCGACGCCAGGTCGATCGTCCGCTCATGCCGCCGCCTGGTGTCGTCCGGGTGGTCCGGTGTGCATGGTTTGGCCGTCGGGAAGCTCGATGGTGAGTTCGCGGTTCGGTCCGAGGGTGAGGATCCATCCGCCTTCGTGGGCGGCGTGGTGGTGTTGGCTGCACAGCGGAAGGAGATTGGCGAAATCGGTTGGTCCGCCGTGGCGCCACCAGTGGACGTGATGGGGTTTGGTGTGGTTGAACGTGACGTTGCAGCCGGGTACCGCGCAGGTTGCATACAGGGCGCGGAGGGTGCGTCGCTGGGCGCGGTTGGCGAGTCGGGTGGTACGGCCGAGGTTCAACTCGCCGTCGGCGTCGATCACGGCGCCGTCGCGCACGATCACTGGCCGGATGGCGGCGTTGGTGCACAGGTCTTGGACCCGCACCCAGGGGATGGTGATGGGGATCCCCCAGTCGACGGTGGGGTGTCCGTCGGGACCAAGTTGTGTGGTGTCGATGACGACGGTGAACTCGGGCCGTCCGAATCGTTTCGTGGCGGCGCCGAGGGAACGGGTGAAAAGGTCCCATTCGGCGGCGCTCGCGGTGTGTTCCTGGGCGGCGGCGGTGTTTTCGCTTCTGTTGTTCTGGTCCGAGTCGCCGCAGTCGGAGCGGCTGCTGTCGGGGTTGTTGTTGGCGGGTGGAGTTGGTTTCGCGGCCGGGCGCGTGGTGGAGCTTGCTCCGCTGGTGGTGAGGGCAAGCAACGCGAGGGCGCGGAGATGGTCTTGTTTCTCGCCGGAGTCCGTTGGTGTGGTCGACGGTGTCTTGGTGGCGAACATCGCGGCCATCGCGGCTTCGAGTCGGCCGTGGATGCGGGCGCCGGATTCCGGGTCGAAGGTCCCCGAGAGGCGCCACATGCCGGACGCCCGGTCGGTCCAGGTTCGCAGGCGGGTGGCGCGGCGTTGGCGTTCGAATCGGCTCATCCCACCGTCGGCGGCGATGCGCTCCGCGGTGGTGTGGAGGCTGGCGGCGAACTCCTCGGGTGTTGACCCTGATGTCGCTGCGGTGCGGATGAGGTCAGGCGCTGCGTTGGCCAGCCCGGACTTGACCTCACCTTCGAGGGCGCCGAGGACCTTGGCGAACACGTCGACGTGGTCACCGCTCAACGAACCGGTCTCGAGGGCGTCGCTGAGTGAGGGTGTGTCGGCGAGTGCCGCGGCTCGGGCAAGGACTCTGGCGCCGTGACGGTTCGATCGCTGCGCGGACGACGCGATGTCGCGCTCGGGGGTCGCCGAGGTGGTCTTGAGTCGCCCGGCGATCTCGGCTTCGACACGGTCGAAGCGTGCGCGGACACGCCGGATGTCGTCGAGCGCACCGCGGAGCTGCACGGGTGTAGCGGTGGAAAGGACGACGCGGCGGAACCCGTTGATGAGTTCGGTGGGGTCGACGACTTCCATGCGTACAAGTGTACGAAGAGGGTGTGACAAGAACGATGTGTCGAGGAAGGTTCGGTCAAGAAACTCCGGGAATTCTCGAACCGCACGTGTGACGACCGGGTTGGAGTCTTCGAGCCGCACGTGTAGCGGCTCGGTTGGGACGATTTCCGGAGCGTCGTCCGCCGAGAGGGTTCGCACACTTCCTCGCCGAGGCCACGGCGTCAACCAGGAGAGGCTCAGCGCGCGAACCGCTCGGCCGTCGCCCACAACCCGAGCGCGGGATTGGGAATGTAGACGAACTCCTCGCCGGCGGCGTCGACGTACGTTCCGAACGGGCTCCCGTCCGGGAGGGCAAGAAGCGCCAACGTCTGACCGAGGTCCGCCCACCGGAAACCGACCCCCTCGACCTCGTTACGTGTCAGGCCGCCGGCCGCCGGGTCGGTGCAATACGTGATGGTGAAACGTCCTTCGCTGCTGCCGTGGACGAGGTGGGCGGCCGCGCCGAGGTTCGCCGCCAACACGGTGTCCCCCTGAACGGATGCAAGCGTGGCCGGCGTGCCGCGGTAGCCGTGGGTGCGGATCAGTGCGTCGATGGCCGGGTCCTCACCGAAGTGGGTCACGCCGGGTGCCAGCACGAGCAGCTCTCCGCCGTCGGCGATGGCCATGCGTGTCCGGTAGATCGCCTTGTTGCCCAGCCACGTGGTTCGGAACTCGGCGGGATCGAGGAAGCACACGACTCGTCGCATCGGTTGATCGAGCAAGGCGACGTTGCTAGCCGCCGCGAGCTCTGTGGCGGCGCGATAGGCGGCCCCACCTGATTCGGAGGATCGGCCGCGGCCGGCGAACATCCCCCGCTGGACGACCCCGGCGTCGGTGTCCTCCATGACGGTCAGCAGCCACAGCACGGAGACCCGGGGAGCGACGAAGCGGTCGAAGGCCGCGTCAATGACATGACGGACCGGTCCGTCGGCGCGGCCCATGAGCGTCTCCATGTCGCAGACGGCACCGAGGAAGTGGCTGCGATGAACGGTCGGCGCGCCGCCGAGGCCGATGACGATGTTCTTGGTGAAGTTCGCCATCCCGATCACTTCGTGGGGAACGACCTGTCCGATGGACACCACGAGATCCCAACCGTCGAACAGCTCCTCGTCGACGGCGATGGGGATGTCCATCCGGAGCCGTCCGTCCGATACCTCGGCCACCTCGTGTTCCCCGATGGTGCCGAGGTCGACGAGACCGTCGCGCCAGCGATGGTGTCGAATGGCGCTGTACGGGATGCGGTCGCCGAAGAGCAGCAAGCAGTTGTCCGGTGTCATCTCGGAGTGCGTACCGAGTGCCGGGAGAACGGCGACGGTACACCCGCTGGCCGCGAGTGTCTCGTAGAGCGTCGCGGTGATCTCCCCAGCACGCGAATGCAGGCGCGTTTGATCGGGTGGCACGAGCAGCACACGTCGCGCTCCCGTTGCGAGGATCTCCGTCTCGGCGAGGGAGAGCGTGATCGCCGTCAGGTCATCGAGGGAGATCACCGTACCTGTGCCTCCGATCTCGAGGAGCGGCGCAGCGGAGGAAACCGATGCGGGTGAGTCGGGCATCGCCATGATCTGCGCGCATATCGATGACGGAGGAAGCGTCGCGTCGATGCGCAGCACGTCGGCTTCGTCATCGTCGGGTCGTTCGAGTGTGGCGAACTGGCTGTCGACCATCGCGGGGGCCATGAAATGACCCGTCCGCGCCGCCGCCCGACGTCGGGCCTCGTCCGGCGTCACGTCGAGGAATACGAAACGCACACCGCTGACGCGGCGGAGCAGGTCGCGATACGAGCGCCGCAATCCCGAACACGTGATGACCGCACCTTCACGATGATCGAGTTCTCGTTGCAAGCGGACGAGCCACGGCCAACGATCGTCATCGGTGATCGGTTCACCCGCGGCCATCTTCGTGATGCTGGTCGCGAGATGGAAGTCGTCGGCTTCGGCCACCGGGAGGCCGAGTTGCTCGCCGAGCATGGCGGCGATGGTCGACTTCCCGGAGCCGGCTACGCCCATCACGACGATACGCGGCGGTCCCATCGCCGGGACTTCACGCGCACGACCCGTCGGGCTCACCGCGACCACTGCTCCGGGAACCCGAAGAATCGGACGGCATTGCCGACGCTGATGTCGCGGACCACCGCCCCGAGCCAGGGGAGGTCGGCCGGGATGCGACCGGCGTCGACATCGGATCCGATCGCGTCGCACAGCACCCGACGGAAGAGCTCGTGACGCGTCATCGAGAGAATCGAGCGCGAATCGGTGAGCATGCCGATGAATCCGGCGAGTTGATGGATCTGCGAGAGGTCGTCGATCTGTCGGCGCATTCCGTCTTCGTGATCGTTGAACCACCACGGTGGGCCCCACTGCACCAGCCCGCTCACACCGGGGCGAGCGAACGCTCCCGCCATCGCCGCAAAGGGGGCATTGTCGCCGGGGTTGAGGTTGTAGAGCACCGTGCGCGGAAGGGTGCCCTCGCGTTCGAGTCTGCCGAGGAAGCGGGCGAGTCCGTTCGCCTGCCGCTCGTCTCCCATCACGTCGGCGCCGGCGTCAGGACCGAAGTGGCGGAGAAGACGGGGCGAGACGTTCCGCAACGGTCCGAGGTGCAGCTGCAGGACCGAGTCATCGGCGAAAGCAAGTTGCGCGGCGAGCGCGACGACTTCGAGCACGACGAGCTCACGCTCGTCGTCACTTGCCGCGAACCCGGCGACAGCGCGGCGAACCACCCTGTCGGCGGCCAGCGGATCACGCTCGACATCGGGAAGCCGCGCCAGCCCGTGATCGCTCGCCCGGCCCCCGAGGGAAGTCATGCGCGCATAGGAAACGCTGAGTGCTTCGAGCAGCGACGCCAGATCGGCGACGGCGATCCCGGTTGCGTCACGGAGACCCTCCGTCCACCGCTGCCACGCCTCGGGATCGCCGAGCAGGCGATGCGCGGCGTCCGGGCGGAACGTCGGGATCATGACGACGTCGTCGGACACCCCGGGCTCTGCCCGCATCACCTCGGGCTCTGCCCGCATCGCCAGGTGGTGGGGCAGTGCATCGGCCGGGTCGTCCGTGGTTGCGACGACGCGCACCTTGAAGCGCCGAAGCAGGGTGCGGGCGGACCACTGCGGCAGCTGACGGTTCGCTTCGTCCCAGATCTCCTTCGCCGTGTCGGGAGAGAGCGGCACGTCGATGCCGAAGACACGTCGGAGCTCGAGATGCGTCCAGGCGTAGAGCGGGTTGCGAATCGTGCGTGGAACGGTCGCCGCCCACGCAGCGAAGCGGTCCCACGGGTCGGCATCACCGGTGACGAGTTGCTCGTCGAACCCGGCGAGTCGCATCGCCCGCCATTTGTAGTGATCATCGGCCAGCCACAGGTCGGCGAGCGTGTCCCAGGTCCTGTCCGTTGCGATGTCAGCGGGCGAGAGGTGGTTGTGGACGTCGACGATCGGCGCAGACTCCGCCGCGTCGTGGAAGAGGACGCGACCCGTCTCGGTCGTGAGCAGGAAGTCGTCGTGGAGGAAACCGGGCATCGTGAGGTCCTCAGATCGTCATCGCGTGGAAGCCGCCGTCGACCACGATCTCGCTGCCGGTGATGAAGCGACCCGCGTCGGTCGCCAGCAGCAACGCGGCACCGGCCAGATCCG
>JANOJN010000171.1:0-5703 GCA_031418775.1 Acidimicrobiia bacterium | reverse complement strand
TGCTCCTCGACGACCGTCTGTTGCTCGACCGACTCCTCGGTAGCGGCTCGACCGCGCTCCGGACGCTTGCTCGTCGCCGTTCGACCTTCACCTCGGGGCTTTGGTACTACCGGCTCTGCCACGCCATTCGGTCCGACACGGTCACCGGCGCGATGTCGGGACCCTTCTCAGCCGCTCCCTCCACCGTCAAGGCGAAGGCGGCGACCGCGCTTCTGGAGCTTCCCGACGACGTTGGCCTCGTGAGCCTTCGGGTGCTCGGACCTCTCATGGCTGACCTCGTTGAACGACATCGGTTGAACGCACTGTCCCTCGAGGCACTCGCCGCAGCGCTGCACCTGGGCGCCGCCATCGCGATCGCCCGAGGAAGCGAGAATCCGGCCCTGATCGAAGCGGCCGAGGCGGAGGGCGTCGCCGTCCACCTCGTGGCGACAGCCTGAGCCTTCGCGGCAGCGACGCGCGTCGACACGCCGTTCACCGGTTGGACACGTCGGTCCGCCCTACGCTGAGACCCATGACGGCCGCCGACCACAACGCTGTCCCGGTCGACGAGAACCCGTCGTGGTTCGACGCCGCCGTGCTCTCGCATCGCGAGGCCGCGTGGGGAGCGACGATGGCCGGCCACCGAGACGGCGATGCGCCCGTACCCGTGGTTGCTGCCCACAACGACTCCTCGGCCACGGTCGATCTGATCCACCCGCTGTTGCGCGAAGAACGTGAGGTGATGCTGCGTCTCGGCCTCGCCAAGGGCGCGACGCTCTCGCAGGGCAGCGGAAACCGCGCCCGCGACGAAGCACCCGATCCCGTCCGGACGTGTTTCGAACGCGACCGCGACCGCATCCTGCACTCGTCGTCATTCCGCCGACTCGCCGGAAAGACCCAGGTGTTCGTGTTCCCCGGCGATCATCAGCGGACGCGCCTCACCCATGCGCTCGAGGTCGCGCAGGTAGCGCGTTCGATCGCTCAGGCGTGCCGACTCAACGTCGCTCTGGCGGAAGCGATCGCGCTCGGCCACGACTGCGGCCACGGCCCCGGCGGCCATGCCAGCGAGGAAGCGCTCTCCCTGTACGTCGAGGGCGGCTACGACCACGCCGTCTGGGGAGCCGATGTTGCCCTCGCCCCGCTCAACCTCTGCGCCCAGACGCTCGACGGCATCCGCAACCACTCCTGGTCACGTCCAGCGCCGATGACCCCCGAGGGCGAAGTGGTGAGCTGGGCCGACCGCATCGCCTACGTGTGCCACGACGTCGAGGATGCGGCGGCCGCTGGCGTCGTGTCGGTCAACGATCTCCCGTCGATCGTGCGTGAACGCTGCGGGACCACGCGCTCCGATCAGCTCAACGCGTTCATCGCCGCCATGGTCGATGCCACTTCGTCCACGGGACGCATCGCCATGACGGTCGACACCGCCGAGGCCCTTGCCGCGTTCCGCCGCTGGAACTACGAACGCATCTACCTCCGGCCCGAATCGCGCCACCAAGCCAGCCAGGTCGTCGAGCTCCTGCGCGCCCTCGTCGACATGTACGTCGCCCGTCCCGATGCCCTCCCCGAGTGGTTCCGTGTCGACGCCGCCGGCACGTCGGCCCTGACCCACTCCGCGGTGACTTACGTGAGCGGCATGACCGACCGCTTCGCCTGCGTCCAGGCCCTTACCCACCTGGCCTGGGACCCGGCCCGCCTCCCCGCGGGCGTCGACGTCTTGGCCCTACGCCCCGCCTGACCCGCGCCTGTGGAGTTGTGTGCCGAGTTGGCGCCGGATTGTCGACTTGTCCGCCACGTCGCGAACACGACAACTCGGCGCCAACCACCCAATCGGCCGCGGTCGGTCAGCGCTCCACGCCGCGGCTGACGCCAGGCTGGTAGGAAGGGGGCCATGAGCGCGCCGTTTGCCTTTGTACCTCAACCCGTGCTGCGGGCAGTGAAGCGCAGCGGAGCGGCGCCGTGCCAATGGAAGCAACCATGAGCGCGCCGTTCGATTCGATGACCATGGCCGACGCCGCGGTGACCCTGCGGTCGCTCCCCCGCCGTTTCGCCGAGACGGTCAGCGGGCCGGTCGGTGACGACTCGTGGGACCGCATCGTTCGCGCCGTGGGTCCGTCCGGGCACAGCGCGCTCCGGTCGGTTGCCGTCGTCGATGCCGAACTGGTTGCGCTCGGCACCGCCATTGCGTCGCTCCCGCTGGAGACGTCGCCGGCCGTCAACCTCGGGCCGGTCCGCCGCACGGCGGAGCCATCACGCACCACGTCCGTCGGCGATCTCCTGGCGCGGGTGAAGGAGAACGCAGTTCGCGCCGCGGTCGCCGTCGAAGGTCGTGGACACGACGACTTCGACCGCAAGCTCACCCTCGACGGCAAGGCCATCGCGGCGCAGGACTACGTGCGCCGCACCATCGCCGCGTGCCTGTCGCACCTGACCGACGCCAAAGAGGCAGTCGAAGCCAACACCTGACGCACCAACAACCGAGCGACCCTAGGCGCGCTGATGATCAGCGCGCCTAGTGGTGTGCCTGCCCAATTGCGTGCCTCGCATTGCGAGCCACGGTTCGGCGAATGCAAAGGACGCAGGAATGCCTACTAGCCGTGCCCTACTGGGCATTTCCGAGGACGCCGCAATCGCCAAAGCTGGCCGCAAGGCAGGGCAGCGATATGGCAGACACACCACCCGCTGTACAGCGATCTACGCCAGTTGCTCGACGAACTTCTCGAGCTGGCGGAGGTTGCGGCATTCGAACGTGCCGTCGGCATGGGCGGCGTATTCGTTGAGAATCGAGTCGCCGGTGTTCCAGTAGCTCTTCGGCTCCGGGTTCAACCAGTACACATGACGTGCCTTGCGGCGGATCTCCTTGATGACCCAGGCCTGCGACGCGTGGTAGTTGTTGCGGGCGTCGCCGAGCAGGATCACCGTGGTCTTCGGGGAGATCTCCTTGCCGTACTTCTCCCAGAAGACCTCGAACGCGTGGCCGTAGTCAGAGTGTCCGTCGACCCAGATCACGTCGGCCTCGGTATTCACGCGATGGATGGCCTCGGTGATGTCTTCGACCTTCTCGAAGAACTTCGTCACCTCGTCGAGTCCGTCGATGAACACGAAGCTGCGGACCTTGGAGAACTGCCCCGAGATCGCGTAGACGAGTTGCAGCGTGAAACGGGCGAACGCCGCCACCGAACCGGAGATGTCGGCGATGACGAAGATCTCCGGCTTGGCCGGACGCGGATACTTGAACTTCGGATCGGCCGGCACACCGCCATAGGACAGGGAGGCGCGCACCGTGCGGCGGAAGTCGAGGGGACCCTTGCGACCATGACGACGCTTGCGGGCGAGGCGCACCGCAAGCTTGCGGGTCAGCGGATAGATCGCCTTGCGCAGCGCCACCATCTCGTCGCGTGTCGCATGCATGAAGTCGACATCTTCAGGAAGAGGCTTGCGCAGAGTCTTCGCCATGGCCTCGACACCACGATCGGCAACGAGACGGCGACGGATCTCCGCCTCGATCTCCTGACGCATCCGGTTGATGCGGTCCTCGTACTCGTCGCGCTCCAGCCGCTCCTCCAACTGGGTGAGCTCGCCGGCCTGCTGCTTCGAGGCCTCCATGAGCTTTTCCAGCATGCCGTCGAGATCAAGATTACGAAGCGTGCGGTACAGGTAATAGGTGCCACCGACCGGACGGCCCGGCTCCATGCCGCTGAAGCGAGTGACCGCCGCCTTGGCGATAGCCCGCATCATTGCCTCATCCGCGTTGAGCAGCGCGTTGTAGAGCATCTGGGCGAGCTCTTCGGGGGTGAGACCTTCGAGTCCTCCGGTGCCACCCTCCTGCGGTTGGCCCGGCATGTTCTGGCCGTCCATCTCCGGTTCGCCGTCGGCGTTGATGGAGTACTGCGAACCGCGCAGGGAGAAGTACACCTCGAACACCGTCTCGAAGGCGCGCCAGTGGGCGGCGTTCTTGACCAGCGTGCAGCCGAGGGCGTACTTGAACGCGTCGCGGTCCTCCATCGGGATGACCTTCACCGCCTCCATGGCGTCGAGGTTCTCCGTGAGGCTGACCGGCAGCCCGGCGCGACGAAGCTCCACGATGAACCCGTTGAGCAGGTTGACCATGACCCCACCCGAGGGGCCCGACGGGACCGGCGGTGTGAGCGTGGAGGAACCACTCATCGAAGGCCCGCCCCGTGTGGCGAGCTGGCTCGTGTTGCGAGCATCGAAGCGGAGCAGAGAAGCGCAGCGCAGTGAAAGCAGCTCACTTGTCGGAGAACTCCTTGGCGGCCTTCATGATGTCGGACTGGTACTTGAGGAGGATGTGCAGCGTCTCTTTGTAGGTCTGCTCGTCGATGGTGTCCTTGCCGAGCAGCACCAGCGTGCGGGCCCAATCGAGCGTCTCCGACACCGACGGCGACTTCTTCAGCTCCAGCTGACGGATTGAACGGACGATGCGCACGACCTGATCGGCCAGGTTGTCGGACAGATCGGGAACGCGGGTGAGCACGATCTCCTTCTCGCGCTCCATCGACGGGTAGTCGATGTGGAGGAACAGACAGCGACGCTTGAGGGCCTCGGAGAGCTCACGGGTGTTGTTCGACGTGAGGATCACCAGCGGGATCTGCTTGGCGACGACGGTGCCGAGCTCGGGGATCGACACCTGGTAGTCGGACAGGATCTCGAGGAGCAGGGCCTCGGTCTCGACTTCGACGCGGTCGACTTCGTCGATGAGCAGCACCACGGGCTCCTCGGCCCGGATCGCTTCGAGCAACGGACGGGTCAGGAGGAACTCCTCACCGAAGATGTCCTCTTCCACGTCGGTCCACGTGCCGCCCTCTTCGGCGACGCGCTGGGCCTGGATGCGCAGGAGCTGCTTCTTGTAGTTCCACTCGTAGAGGGCCTTGGATTCGTCGAGGCCTTCGTAGCACTGCAGACGGATCAGACGGGCGCCCGTCATCTTCGCGACAGCCTTCGCCAACTCGGTCTTGCCGGTACCGGCAGGGCCTTCACACAGAATCGGTTTGCCGAGACGGTCGGCCAGGAACACGACACCAGCGATGCCATCGTCGGCCAGGTAGTTCTGGCCGCGCAGGCCTTCACGGACTTCGGCAACGGAGGTGAAACGGTCACTCACGAGGAGGTTCTGCCTTTCGGTAATGTGCCGCACGAGGTCGTGCGGCGATGTAGCAAAGGTGGTGCAGAGCGAACGCGCGGTGGCCGGAGAGCAAACGTGCGGCACTGATGTTGTCCGTCCAACGACCCAACTGGCAAAACGACTCGTCCGCACGTGCCCGTTGTCACGCTTCCGACCAGATCTGTCGCGGGGTCTGCACGCAGGCCGTCGAACGCTCTCTTCACGCTAGGACCGGACCTGTCCAGTGCCCTACTTGCCGTTCCGCGACACGCCAGCGCACCCTCAGGACCGCACCTCTCGGGTGCTCCGCTTGCTGTTCTGCGGCACGCCCGCGCACGCTGATGACCTGACCTGTCCGTTGCTCTGCTTGCCATCCGGCGAACGCGCTGTGCACGCTACGACCGCACCTGGCGGGTGCTCTGTTTGCCGCTCTGCGACACGCTCGCGCACCCTCAGGACCGGACCTGGCCGGTGCCCCGAACCACATACTTCGTGGTCGTCAGCTCCCGCAGTCCCATGGGGCCGCGGGCATGGAGCTTCTGGGTGGAGTTGCCGATCTCGGCGCCGAAGCCGAACATCTCGCCGTCGGTGAACCGGCTCGA